>JALZAE010000570.1 GCA_030948535.1 Gemmatimonadota bacterium
CCGTATCCGTGCGGGCCGCGACGGCAAGATTCACTATCAGCTCTGCAGGTAGAGGAAGGCGCACAGGGCAAGCACAGCGGCGAACGCCAACCACACCACAGGCGACACGCGCGGGCGCCGGAACAAATCGTCATCGCTCAACGCGGCCGCGGCGGCCGGCGGAGCGGATGGGGATGTGACTGCCTCACGCGGCGGCAGCCGGTCGAGACGCGGCGCGGCGATCGCGCGCGTTCCCTTCATCTCGGACGATCCGTCCGCCGCGGATGGTCGAAAGACGAACTTGACGCCACCGAATCGCACATCGGGCGCGCCAAGCAATGGCGCCTCTCCTTCGATGCGCCGGCCGCCGACGTACGTCCCGTTGGTCGACCCCATGTCGACGACGAACCAGCCGATGTCGCGGCGCTGAAATTTGGCGTGTGAATCGGAGATACTCTCGTCGGGGATGACGATGTCGTTGTGCGCGCCGCGTCCGACGTGCGCCAGCGGCATGCTGATCTCGTACAACGTGCCCTTCGCCACGCCGGGATTGATCACCTCGAGCGTCGCCATCACGCCGCGGTTCGCCGGCCCGCCATCGGCGTGGAAGCGAAATTCCTCGCCACCGATGCGCACGATGTCGCCACGCGTCAACGTTTGCGACGCGGGCGCCGCGCGACCATTGAGCACCAAGCCATTCGTGCTCGTGTCGGTGAGGACGTATCCCTCCGCCCCCGGCGCGACGACCGCGTGCTTTCGCGAGACATCGCCGCTCGCGACGACGACGTCGCACGTCGGATCGCGGCCGATGACGAGACCGCTGATCGGGACGGCATACTCGCGACCATCCACCAGCGAGACGAGCCGTCCGCCGGTGGCGCCGAACGGACGGCCGGGCGTCGGATAGCGCGAGCGCGCGTCCGGCGGATGCACGCTCGGTACGAACGCGGTATTGCCGGCCTTGCGGTCGTCGCCGAAGTACAGCTCGCGCCCGGCGATCTCGATCTTGTCGCCGTGCATCAGTGGCGTCGGTTCTTCGCCGATCGGCACGCCGTTTACTCGCACCGGCTGATGCCCACGACGCTGCAGCAGCACCTGCCGCGGCTCGATCACACTCAGCGTCGCGCAGACCGGCTCCACTCCCGCGCCTATCAACCTGATCGCCGCATCCGCCGACGACCCGACGTCGGCATTACCGCCGTCGAGCGCATACTGCTGGCCGTCGAGTTGGATGTATGGCATCGCGTCGAAGTGGCGGGACGTCGGGAGAGTACCTAGACGAACCGAAAGCGCGCACACAGCCGCGGCATTCGCGGCGGAACTGTATGGCGCGCTTGCAGGTTACGTGAAGCAGAAAGTATTGGGCACGAGAGGGTACGGCAAGCGCCGACGAACGGAGTTGATGCGCACGGTGCGCGCTACGGCGCATCACCGTAGGTTGATCGGCATGTTGCGAATCTCGCACCGCGCATCGCTGTCCGGTGGTTAGCTGGCTGATCTTCGGGCTGGTCGTCGGCGCCCTCGCGAAGTTCTTGATGCCGGGACGCGATCCGCCGGGTTGCATCGTGACGATCGTGCTCGGTATCGCCGGCGCCTTCCTCGGCGGTTGGATCGCCTCGCTGCTCGGTTGGGGCAAGGTGATGTCCGCGAGCTTTGAGCCGCGCTCCATCGCGCTCGCCACGCTCGGCGCGATGCTGCTGCTCATGCTCGGCAGACTCATTCTGCGAGGACGGAAGCGCGACTGAGGCTCGGCAATGGACATCCTCCGCGGCCCAGCCTCGGCTGCATCAGGCCGTTATACTTCGAGGCGATGAAAGACCGAATCATCGTTCGCGGAGCGCGGCAGCATAACCTCAAAGGGTTCGACCTCGAGATTCCGAGGCGCGCCTTCACCGTGATCACCGGTCCATCCGGATCGGGCAAGTCTTCGCTCGCCTTCGATACGATCTACGCCGAGGGACAGCGCCGCTACGTCGAGTCGCTCTCGGCGTACGCGAGACAGTTTCTCGAGCGCATGGAGAAGCCGGACGTCGATTCGATCGACGGTTTGTCGCCCGCCGTAGCGATCGAGCAGAAGAATCCGACGAAGACCTCGCGCTCGACCGTCGGCACCGCGACGGAGATCTACGATTTCTTGCGGCTGCTGTGGGCGCGCGTCGGCCACACCTTCTGCCCGAAGTGCGGCCGCGAGATGAAGCCCGACACGGTGCAATCGGCGAGCGACGCCGTGATGGCGCTACCGCTGGGCGCGCGATTCTCCGTCGCATTTCCGCTGGTGCTGAGCGAGCTGGTCACCCACGAGATCGTCGTCGACAACCTGCGCGCGCAGGGCTTCGTGCGCGTCTCGGCGGACGGCCGCATCATGCACCTCGATGAGCTCGTCGCGGCGCAGATCGACATCACGACCGTCAAGGAACTGTTAGTGATCGTCGACCGGCTCGTCGTCTCACCCGAGTCGGCCGGCCGACTCGCCGACGCGATCGGTTCCGCGTTCGCGGAGGGAGACGGAGACGCGGTGATCCTTGTGAGCCGTGAGTCGGCAGCCGCCACTGGGCACTCGGCTGCCTCCGCGCTTCCGCTCGATGCGGATCGGCTGCGCTTCACCGAACGCTTCGAGTGCGCGTACGACGGCACTCGCGCGCCGGTGCCCACGCCGCAGCTCTTCTCCTTCAACAATCCGCGCGGCGCGTGTCCCACCTGCAACGGATTTGGCGCCACGCTCGAGTACGATGTCGCGCTGATCGTTCCGTATCCCGAGCGAACGCTGGGCGATGGCGCGATGGATCCGTGGACGAAGCCGCGCTACGAAAAAAAGCGGCGCGCGCTGGCCGAGTTCGCCAAGAAGAGCGGCATCCCGATGGACGAGCCGTGGCAAGAGCTGACCGCGTCGCAGCGCGAAGCGCTGTTGCACGCGCGGTCGCGGAGCTACACGGGAATCCTTCCCTTCCTCGAAAGTCTCGAGGAGAAGCGCTACAAGCAGTACATCCGCGTTTTCCTTCGCCAGTATCAGACGGCGCAGGTATGCCACAGCTGTCACGGCACGAAGCTGCAGGCGGAATCGCTGCAGGTGCGCATTGCCGGCCGCACCATCGCCGACGTGGCCGAGCTGCCGGTGGATCAGCTGGTCCCGTGGCTGAAGAATCTTCCACTCTCCAACAATGAGCGCACGATCGCCGATCACGTGCTTCGTGAAGCGCGCGGCCGTGCGCGTTTTCTGCTCGACGTCGGGTTGGGCTATCTCTCGCTCAATCGCGCGACGCGCACGCTGTCGGGCGGGGAGGCGCAGCGGATCGGTCTCGCGAACTCGTTAGGCAGCAAGCTGGTCGACACGACGTACGTACTGGACGAGCCCTCGATCGGGTTGCACCCGCGCGATGTGAGCCGGCTGCTGGCGTTGCTCCAGCGGCTGCGCGAAGGCGGCAACACCGTCATCGTCGTGGAGCATGACCTCGACGCCATTCGCGCCGCGGACTACATGGTCGAGATGGGACCCGCGAGCGGCGAGCAGGGCGGGCACATCGTGTTCGCGGGCCCGCTCTCCCTCGCCGGGGACAGTCCGCTCACCGGCCAGTACCTCACCGGCGCGAAGACGATTCCCGTTCCGGAGGAGCGCCGCACGCTGGGGCCGCGGTGGATCACCCTCACCGGCGCACGCGAGCACAACTTGCGCCGCGTCGATGTGCGCATTCCCCTCGGCGCGCTGACGGTCGTGACGGGGGTGAGCGGCAGCGGTAAGAGCACGCTCGTGCACGACGTGCTCTATCGCGCGCTGGAGACGCGCCTGCACGGCGAGCATTCCGCCAAGCAGCATCTGGGCGAGCGAGTCGGAGAGTTCGACGCCATCGTCGGGTGGGAGGCGATCGAGGACATCGTGATGATCGATCAGCAGCCGATCGGCAAGACGCCGCGCTCGAATCCCGTCACGTACGTGAAAGCGTTCGATGAGATCCGGCGCATCTTCGCGGACCAGCCGCTCTCGCGGCAGCGGCGATACACGCCGGGGACCTTCAGCTTCAACGTCGCCGGCGGTCGCTGCGAGAAATGCGAAGGCGCCGGGCAATTGCAGATCGAGATGGTCTTCATGGCCGACGTCTTCGTGCCATGCGATGTCTGCGGCGGCAAGCGCTTCAAGCCGGACGTGCTCGAGGTCAAGGTCAACGGCAAGAACATCCATGACGTGCTCAACCTCACCATCGATGCGGCAATCCGCTTCTTTGCGCGCGAGGAGAAGCTCGGTCAGGCACTCTGGCAACTACAACAAGTGGGAGTCGGCTACCTGAGACTCGGCCAACCGGCGCCGACACTGTCCGGCGGCGAAGCACAGCGCATCAAGATCGCGCGCGAGCTCGCGCACGCCGGCAAGACGCGCGGCCGAAAGATGTATGTGATGGATGAGCCGACCACCGGGCTCCATCTCGAGGACATCCGCAAGCTGGCGCGCGTGCTCGACCGGCTGGTCGATCATGGTCACACACTGCTGTTGATCGAGCACAACCTGGACGTCATCAAGCTGGCCGATTGGGTGATCGATCTTGGGCCCGACGCCGGCGTGAATGGCGGCGCGGTGGTGGCGATGGGACGGCCCGAGGAAGTCGCGCTGGTGGAGGCCTCACACACCGGCCGATGGCTGCGCACCGTGCTCGCGGGTAGTCGGCCTCCGGTGGTGCACAGAAGTGTGGATCGCGATCGAGATGGCGGACGCGCCGTGGTCTAGCGCGCCGGACGGCCGGCGATTTCACGTTGACTGAGCGATCCGCGCCCGGTAAGTTTCGCAATCTTCCCGAGTAGCTCAGGGGTAGAGCAGGCGACTGTTAATCGCCGGGTCGGGGGTTCAAATCCCTCCTCGGGAGTACGCTTGATGGCATGGTGATGCAAACGACGAGAGGCCGTCCTACCGGGCGGCCTCTCGTTGTTTGCCATGAGCCCGCGCCGAGCCTTACGTCCGTTCGTAGAAGGGCGCCGGCTCGATTCCTAGCGCGCGCAAGTACACGTAGCCCTGGCCACGGTGATGGATCTCGTTGTCGACGACGTAGAGAATGAGGTCATGTACGACGCCGGGGTACTGGCCAAACGCCGTAATCGTTTCGCCGAACCGCTCCGGCGGAATCTCTTGCCAAAGCGCGTCGAGCTGCGCCGTATTCTCGTCCCAGAGCCGGAGCAGATCCTGCTTCGGTCGCGCGGCTCGGTCGCTGGAGTTGATCCACTCCCCGGAGACCGTGCCCTGCACCATCGGCACAGCCATGCTGATCATCTCCAGGGCGAGCGCGCCGAACGTCCGCATGCCGCCGAGTGAGAAGGTGAAGAGCTTGTCGTCGGGGAAGGCGTCAATGATGCGACGCGTCAGCCGGCGATGGCCCTGCCAGTGCGCCAGCAGGGCGTCAGACGCAATGAACGGCGTTGATCGAGTGGACAACGAAATCTCCGTGCGCGTTGAGTGTGGATCCGGCTGAAGCGATGACGAATCTATCCGTTCGCCAGGTCCGCGGCCTCCTTCCACGCAAACCTTCCAACCGCGCGCGATGTCCAACCCCGCGCTCCTCTCGGTCAAATCTCGAACGGAGCGTTCCTCGATGCGTATCTCGCGCTTTTTCCTTCGCGGCGCTCCTGCCGTGCTTGCGCTCGCGACGAGCCTCGACGCGCAATCGCGCGTGCCGAGCGACGGCTCGGGCGAGCTCGAGGTGAGCCATGTCACCGGCCGCGTGCACGTCGGCTCGAAGGGTCGGGGCGGATTCCGGTCGATGATGTCGGTGGCGACTTCACCGTCGACCGCAAATCGAGCGGCGACATCAGCTACGCGAACGTCAAGGGACGCGTCGAGATTCCCGAGCGGCGGCGCGGTCGCCACTCTCGCGATGGCTGAGCCGCGCTACTCGTACCGCAGCGCTTGAATTGGGTCCATCACCGACGCGCGCCGCGCGGGCCATACGCCGAAGATCAATCCCACGGCGGCGCTGAAGGCGAAGGCGAGCAGGATCGACTCCGGCACGATCAGCGTATTCCACTGAAAGATGCGGCTCATCGCTACGGCGCCACCGACCCCGGCCGCCACGCCGATCAGCCCGCCCAGCATGCACAGGACGACGGCCTCGATCAGAAACTGCAGCAAGATGTTCCAGCGCGTCGCGCCCAGTGCCTTCCGCACGCCGATCTCCTTGGTGCGCTCGGTGACCGAGACGAGCATGATGTTCATGATGCCGATCCCGCCGACGAGCAGGCTCACCGTCGCGATGCCGGCGAGCAGATAGGTAAAGGTTTGCGTCGTCGCGTCCAGTGTGGCGAGATAGTCCGTCTGCGCGCGCACCTGGAAGTCATCCTGCTGCCCTTCGCGGATGCGGTGTGCGCGCCGCATGATCTTGCTCAGCTCGGCCATGGCGTCCGGCACCTCGCCTTCGCTGCGCGCGAGCACGTTGATGTCGTTCAGCCGCTCGCGGCCGAAGACACGAAAGCGGCCGGTCTGCAGTGGAATGAGGATCTGGTCGTCGGGGTCGCCGAATCCCCCTCCCGCCCCTTTGGCCTCGAGCACGCCGACCACCTCGAACTGAATACCGCGAATGCGAATCGACTCGCCAATGATCCCCTCGGGGTTCTCGACGCCGAGCTGGTCGAGGAGCGCGTGGCCCAGCACGGCGACGCGATGTTTCCCGGCGTCCTCGAGGTCGGTGAACATCCTGCCCGCGAGCACCTTGTACTTTCGCACGATGAGGTAGTTCGAGGTCGTGGCGGTGATGTCGGTGTTGGTGTTCTTGTTCGCGTACTGCACCTGCAGCCGGCTGTCCTGCTGCGGCTGAATAGCGGTGAGCAGCGTCGCGCGCTCCTCGAGCAGCCTCACGTCGGCCATCGTCATGGGCTTCAAGTCCTGCGAGCGGACGCCCTGCGCTTGGATGCGCCGCGCGTTCACCTGGAGCATCGTCGTGCCCAACGCGGCGATGCGATTCTTCACCGATTGCTGGGCGCCATTGCCGAGCGCGACCATCGCGATCACCGCGCCGACGCCGATCACGATGCCGAGCATGGTGAGGAGGGCGCGGAGCTTGTTGGCGATGAGCGCGCTGAGGGCGACGCGGAGGGTTTCGACGATGAGCAAGGAGTACGAGGTCTTAGGTGTCAAGTGTTAGGTATTGAGGCGTCAGGGCGATCCGTTGCACCTCAACCCCTCAACCCCTCAACACCTCAACACCTAACACCTAACACCCGGCACCTTACACATACCTTTCACGGCTTCCCTCCCGGCCTTCCATTCGGCTTCCATGTCGGCGCGGCGTCATTCGCCAGAACGCGCACGGCGGCTAGCGCAGAGTTGATCACTGCCGTCATGTGCGGAAAATCGACGCGCGAGATGTCGTCGGCGGGCGTGTGGTAGTCCGTGTGCATGTTATACGTCGACAGCGTGTGCGCGGGGATCCCCTTCATCGCGAAGGCGATGTTGTCGCTGCGCTGAAAGAATTGCTGATCGGGCCGCGGGTCGGCGACGATCGCGATGCCTGCGGCGGCGAGCTTCTCACCCATGGTCGATCGGTCGAAACCGGTGAGCCACGCCTTCCCCGCTCCGCCGGCGAGCGAATCCGGCCGTCCGATCATCTCGATCTCGAGATTCGCCACCATGCTCGCCAACGGACGCGCCGGGTGATCGATGTACCATTGTGTGCCGAGCAGCCCCACCTCTTCACCGGTCGTCGCGGCGAAAATGATCGTCCGCTTGGGTCGCGGTCCTTTCGCCAGCGCGCGCGCAATCTCCACGACCCCAGTGGTACCCGACGCGTCATCGTCGGCGCCATTGTAGATCGCGTCGCCATTCACCGGGCGGCCGATGCCGAGGTGGTCGTAGTGCGCGTCCACCAACACGACCTGCTCGCGCATCTTCGGATCGCCGCCGGGTAGAATGCCGAGCACGTTCACCGCCGTGCGACGGCGCGCGGCGGGCACGGTGTCGAGCGCGGCGAAGCTGGAAAACGGCGACAGGCGCTCGTCGCCGTTGCGCCCCAGCGCTACCGCGACCGGCACCCGCTGAAAGAATCCGCTATCGCCCGCCGGCTCGAGACCGGCGGCGCGCATCGCATTCGCGATGATGGCCGCCGCTTTGGCCGAGCCGCGGCTGCCCGTCGCGCGGCCCTCGAGCGAGTCGTCCGCGATGGCAGACTCGAATGCGCGGACTTCACGCTCGTCGACATGGGTCACCACGGTATCGGCCGACGACGATGCCGCCGCCGGCTTGCTCGACGAGCACGCGGAGATCGCTCCGGCGGCAAGCAGGGCGAACCGCGATAGTATTTTCATGCAATCATCGTAGCGCACCGTACGGTATGCGACAATTCGTTTCGCTGGCGCGGACGATGCTATCTTGCCCGCGCCGCTCATGCGAGCGGCGTCCACAGGTCCCT
>JALZAE010000582.1 GCA_030948535.1 Gemmatimonadota bacterium
CAGCTGAACGATGCGGTGGCGACGGGGACGATGGCGGCGTTCAAGGAGCGCTACGCGTCGGCCGACATGCTCCTGCTCGACGACACTCAGTTTCTCGCCGGCCGCAAGGAGACGCAGAACGAGATCCTGCGCGTCTTCAACGCGCTGCAGGGGAGCGGACGGCAGATCGTGATGACCTGCGATCGCCCGCCCGCCGAGATCGCCGATCTCGACCAGCGCCTGATCACGCGCTTCTCGGGCGGGCTGGTGGTGGACATCGGCGCGCCGGACTACGAGACGCGGGTCGCCATCCTGCGCAAGCGCTGCGATGAACGCTCGGTGCAGTTCGCGACTGGCGTGGTCGAGGAAGTCACTCGCCTCGGCTTCGCGAACGTGCGCGAGCTGCAGGGCGCGCTCAACCGGCTGATCGCGGTCCAGACTCTCGAGAGCACGCAAGTGTTGCCGCAGGCCGTGCGCATTCTGGTGGCGGAGCGAGCCGTATCGGCGACGCCGATCGGAACCGCGACGGTCATGCTGCCGCCGACACCGTCGCCCTTCGAGCCGGCGTCGCCGCTGCGCTTCACGCCCGTCGGCTCTCCGCCCGTCGATCCGAGCGCGATGGCCGCACCGCTCGGAGGTTCGCTGCTCGCGCCGCGCGCCGGCGACGATGAGTTCGCGCTCTTCCTCAATGATCTCTCCTCTGCCGTCGCGAAGCATCTGGAGGCGTGGCACCTGAAGATTCGCGAAGCGGCGGATCAGTGGAGCGCGCGCGGATTCCGCACGACGATGCTCGAGCGGGCCATCGAGCAGCGCGAAGCGCCGGACGTCGAGAAGGTGCTCGCCGAATACGCGTCGCTGGTCGAGCGGCTGGAATCGCTGCAGGAGTCGGCGGCCTCGCTCGATCCATCGCAGGCCTACGCCGAGCTGTTCAAGGATCCGGATCGCCTCGAGGAAGCGGAACAGGTCGTCGAGCGGCTGTTTCATGACGCCGAGCCGTTGGGCGCTCCAGTGCGCAACATGAACCGTGCGTCGTTCGAGGTCGGCCTGTCGAACCAGCTCGCCGTGCACGCCGCGGATGCCGTGGTCGCCGACCCGGGCAAAAAGTACAACCCTCTCTTTGTGCACGGCCCGAGCGGCGTCGGTAAATCGCATCTCGTCAACGCCATCGGCAACAACATGGTCGAAGCGAGCAACGGCAAGATGACCGTCGCGTACGTCAACGCGAAGGAGTTCGTCGACGAGGTGATTCAGGCGCTGCAGAGCGGGACCATCGAGCGACTGCGCGCGCGCTATCGCGCCGCGGACGCGCTCATCCTCGACGACATCCAGTTCGCGTCGGGCACCGAGCGCGCGCAGGAAGAGCTGTTCCACGTCTACAACAGTCTGTACTCACGCGGCAAGCAGATCATCGTCGCCAGCGATCTCGCCCCCAAGGCACTCGAGCATCTCGAGGATCGTCTGCGCTCGCGCTTCGAGGGCGGCCTGGTCGTACAGATCAAAGAGCCGGATCGTCTGCTGCGCGAGAAGCTGTTCTCCAAGAAGTTGACCGCGGCGGGTCTGCCGGTGGAGCACTCGCTGCTGGAGTATTTGGCCGATCAGCCCGCGAGCAGCGCGAACGAGATCGAGAAAACGGTGCAGCGGCTCGCCAAAGCGGCGAGCGTCGCCGGCATTCCGCTCAATACGCATTTCGCCAAGCAGGAGCTGCAGAGCACGCACGCGCCGCCCGTGGTCTCGAAGGAAACCTCCGAGCGCGCGACCGATCCCTTCTTCCTCGATGGCGAGAAGATCGTGTGGGATTGGCCCGACGTCTCCGGCCGCGCGATCGAGGATCTTCGATAGATGGCGATCAAGGGAAGTCTGCGCGAGGCGAGCCTGCCCGACGTGCTGCAGCTGTTGGCGATGGGCCAGAAGACCGGCTGCCTCTCCGTCACCGACCGGGCAAACTTCGGCTACATCTACTTCGACCGCGGCCGCATCAACTACGCGTCGATCGTCAACCGGCGCGACCGCCTCGGCGACGTGCTCGTCAAGAACGGCGTGATTACCCAGCAGGCGCTCGACGCCGCGCTGGAGGAACAGATCGCCCATCGCGAGCGACGGCTGGGCGAGATCTTGATCGATCAGCAGAAGATCAGCCGCGATGTGCTGCACAAGTTCATCCGCGTGCAGATCGAAGAAGCCGTGTACTATCTCTTCACCTGGACGCAGGGCACGTTCAGCTTCGACGCCGACATCATGCCGGACGAGCGAAACTTCCTCGTCTCGATCAATCCGGAATCGCTGCTGCTCGAGGGCGCGCGCCGCGTCGACGAGTGGAGCTTGATCGAGAAGAAAGTGCCCAGCTTCGACATCATCTTCGACGTCGACCGCAGCAAGCTCGCCCGCAACGAAGGGCAGCTCGCGCGCGAGCAGCTCGTGTTGCTTCCGCTGATCGACGGCCGGCGCGATGTCACGCAGCTGATCGACGACAGCGGCCTTGGCGAGTTCGAAGTGGGGAAGGCGCTCTACGGGCTTGCGGCGGCGGGA
Source organism: Gemmatimonadota bacterium (assembly GCA_030948535.1). GTDB lineage: Bacteria > Gemmatimonadota > Gemmatimonadetes > Gemmatimonadales > Gemmatimonadaceae > JALZAE01. The sequence goes on from JALZAE010000582.1 coordinate 2,506, forward strand.
TTCCTCGAGCGCGTCGGTAAGTCGGAGAAGCCGGACGACATCGCGAAGGAAGCGCGCATGGAGGAGCACCGCAACCTCGGCGTGGCCTTCTACAAGACGGGAATGTTCGACGAAGCGACGCGCGAATTCCGTCGGGTCGTCGAGCTGCGCGAGAGCGATGTGCAAGCGCGCTTCTATCTCGGTCTCATCGCGATGCGCGAAGGGCGATGGGGCGAGGCGGTAGAGATTCTCCAGGGCGCGGCAACGGTGCACGGCGCGAAGCCGGCGATCTTCCACAACTTGTCGTACGCGCTCGAGCGGCTCGGTCGCTTTACCGAGGCGCGCGCCGCGCTCGAGGAGTCGGTCAATCGCGGCGGCGGCGATGATGCGCGGCTCGGCACCTCGCTCGGCGTCGTCGCGCTCAAGCTCGGTGACATCGAGAACGCCGATGCCACGCTGAGTGCCGCGCGCGCCGTCTTCGGCAAGAAGCCGCCGCCGCCGGCGTGGTTTCACTACGCCGCGCTCGCCGCCGCGCTCACCGGCGATCTCGATCGCGCCAAGTCGCTCATCTCCGAGGGGGTGGGATTGCATCCGCACGCCGCACCGTTGCACGCGACGCTCGCCGGCATCCTCGAGCGCGCGGGTGACACCGCCGGCGCGCTGCAGGCAGCCGAGCGCGGCCTGCTCGAAGACGCGACGCTGCCGCAGCTACACAAGAGCCTAGGCGATTGTCACTACAAGACGTCGCGCTACGATGAAGCGCTCCAGTCGTACATGCGCGCGATCAAGCTCAATCCCGCGCTCGGCGATGACGTCTACTTCAAGCTCGGCAACATCCATTTCAAGGGACAGGACACCCCGCAGGCGGTGGCGTGCTGGGAGCGGGCGCTCGCGCTGAATCCCAACAACGAGCGCGTCCGCACCAACATCGATCTCGCGCGCGCGGCCGCCACTTAGTTGTCGGACGCCGCGGAATCGCTGGATGAGCCGGCGGGCGAGGGAGAATTCCTCGAGTTGACCGACAAGATCTCGCGCGAGCGCGGGTTTCGATGCGCGAGCTACAAGGACAAGTGCCTTCGCCGCCGCATCGCCGTCCGCATGCGCGCGCGCGGCGTCGATGGCTACGGCGCCTACGCCGCCTTGCTCGACGAGGATGCCCGCGAGTTCGATCGGCTGATCGACGCGCTCACCATCAACGTCACGAAGTTCTTCCGCAATCCCGACGTTTTCGAGGCGATCACCCGGGAGGCCATCGCGCCGCTGTGGGATGGCAGCTTCGACTCGCGCATCGACGTGTGGAGCGCCGGCACCGCGTCCGGCGAAGAGGCGTATTCGCTCGCCGCTCTGTTTCATCGTCACGCGGAGAACGTCGGCGAGCTTGCGCGGATCGATCGCGTGCGCGTGCTCGGAACCGACATCGACCGCCGCAGCCTCGGCGCGGCGAAGAAAGGCGAGTATAGCGAGACCGCGTTCTCGGACACGCCGCTCGCCGTGCGACGGCGCTACTTCACACCGACCGCGCCCTTCGCCGTCGACGAGTCGCTTCGCGCCATGGTGCGGTTCGCGCGACATGACTTGCTGCACCAGTCACAGCCCGGTCGACTGTTCGACTTGCTCGTCTGCCGCAACGTGCTGATCTACTTCGACCGCGACGCGCAGGAGCGACTCTTCACCTTGTTCGCATCATCGATCGCCCCGGGCGGCACCCTCGTGCTCGGCAAAGTCGAAACGCTCTTCGGGCCGGTGCGCAGCAGCTTCGTCGCCGTCGATCCGCGCGCGCGGATCTTTCGCCGCGTATGACGGCAACGTTGCTACGCCCCGTCCGCGAGCCGCGTACCGTGCTCGTCGTCGACGACAGCGCGTTCATGCGCAAGTTGGTGTCGGAGATGATCGCCGGCTGCGCCGAGTTTCGTGTAGTCGGCACGGCGCGGAACGGCCACGACGCGCTGCGAAAGATTCACGCGCTCGATCCGCACATCGTGACGCTCGACATCGAGATGCCCCACCTGAGCGGCATCGACGCGCTCGGATACATCATGAGCGAGACGCCGCGCGCGGTCGTGATGCTGAGCGCCGCCACGGAGTCCGCCGGCGATGACCTGGTGATTCGCGCACTCGAGCTCGGCGCCGTCGACTTCGTCCGCAAGCCGGGCGGCGCGATCAGCCTCGAGATCGAGAGCGTGCGCGACCGGCTGCTCGATGCGCTGCGCGCCGCGGCGGAGGTGAACTTGCGCGGCGTGCATCCGCTCGCCCGCCCACGATTCATCACCGACGGCGGTCGCGCCGGCGTCGAGCGCGGCTGCGCGCGGCGCGTTGTCGCGGTCGCCGCGTCGACCGGAGGTCCGCGCGCGTTGGCGGAGCTCCTACCCGCGCTGCCGCGCGATCTCGGCGCGGCGGTGCTCGTCGTGCAGCACATGCCGCCTGGATTCACCGGAACGCTGGCCGCGCGCCTCGACCTGCAGTGCCATCTTCCGGTGAAGGAAGCAGTGCAGGGCGAGGAGATCCGTCCCAATCGTGTCTACATCGCGCCCGGCGGCTCGCACATGCGCGTGGCCGAGCGCGACGGCGCGCCGACGATCGCGCTCGATGATTCGCCGCCGATCTGGGGCGTGCGCCCGTCGGCCGATCCGCTCTTTCGCTCGGTAGCCGAGCTGTTCGGCGCCGCGAGTGTCGGTGTCGTGCTCACGGGCATGGGGCGCGACGGCGCCGCCGGCCTCCGTGCCATGCACGACGCCGGCGCGGCGGGCATCGCGCAAGACCGAACCACTTCGGTGATCTACGGCATGCCCCAGGCGGCGCTCGCCGCCGGCGGCGCGGAGCATGTGCGGAGGCTGGAAGAGATCGCCGGCACAGTCGTCGAGATGCTGCGCGGGAGAACGGCATAGCATATTGTGTTGGCGTCGCCGGCTGGCAACGTCCCCTCCCGAACCCGAAGGTAGTTTCGCTCGCGCGCTTTCTTGGCATCACCGCACTTCCCGCCCCATCGTTTTTCTTCCCCACGCCCCGGCCATGCCCGACACCTCGACCGAGCTCCGCGGACAGTTCACCGCGATCGATGCGCGCCTCGCCGCGCCCGATGCGGGCATGCAGCGCGATGCGCTCAAGGCCGACATCATCTCGCTCTATCGGCAGATCGATCTGCAGATCAACGAGCTCAACGCGCTCAAGGAGCAGGTCAAGGCGTTGGTCGATCGATGGAAGACGTTGCCGCAGGCGAGCACCGCCAGCATCACGCCGCGCTTCACCGATCAGCGGCCCGTCGTCGTTGCCGATCACATCGGCGCGTCGACGTTCGTCGAGAAGGGATGGAGCCTCATCTCCCTCGGCGACTTCGATGGCGCCGAGAAATCGCTCAACAAAGCCGCCGAGCTCTCGCCCAACGATCCGCAGACCGAGTCGCTGCTCGGCTGGGCGCAGATGCTTCAGGAGAAGTACGACGATGCCCTGGCGAACTTCCAGCGCGTGCTCATGCGCGAGCCGGCCAATTCGCTCGCCCGCATCAACCTCGGCTACATCTGCCTCAAGAAGCACATCTTCGGCGAGGCCATTGAGCATCTCTCGAAGGCGATCCGGCTCGACAACGATCGGAAAGCGACGCTCTACGCGCACTTCTATCTCGGTCTCGTGTATCTCGAGCGGGAGATGTTCGATGATGCGCAGACCTTCTTTCGCAAGACGATCGCGCTCGGTCCGAATCTGATCGAAGCGTACTACGAGCTCGGCCGATCCCTCTGGTTCGACGGCAAGCGCGAGCAGGCGATGCAGACGTGGCGTGAGGGCGCGGCCGCAAACAGTTTCAACCCATGGGGCAAACGCTGCACGGAGATGTTGCGGCACATCGAGCAGGGCGGCGCGCCCTCGCGGACCGGCTAGCGCCGATTCGCGCGGCGCTCGTCGTCGCGCTCGCCTGCCTGATCGCGCTGCTCGTCCCGCGAGGCGCGCGCGGGCAGGATGATGTGGCCCAGCGCTACGACGCCGGGCGATTCACCGTCGTCGCGTATCCGAGTGACAAGGCGCTGGCCCGTGCGCTGCTGCAGCGGGCGCAGCTGCGCGACACGTTTCCAGGACTCGCCCGCCCGCGCGCCCGCGTCCTCATCTCCATCGCGCCGGACGCGCGGCGGTTTCGCGAATGGATCGGACCGTCAGCGCCGGAGTGGGGCGCCGCCATCGCTTTCCCCGAGCAGCAGCGCATCGTCATGCAGGGCCACCGGGCCGGCTCCGACGCGGGCGATCCGGTGCAGGTCCTTCGGCACGAGCTGGCGCATCTCGCCCTGCATGAGGCGATCGGTGACCTTCCGCCGCGCTGGTTTGACGAAGGGTACGCCGGCTTCTCGGCATCCGAGTGGGGCCGGGAAGAGGTGCTGACCACGAGCTTGGAGCTGCTCACCAACGGTGTGCCGTCGCTCGATTCCCTCGACCGCGATTTCTTCGGCGGCGCGACGCGCGCCGAAGGGGCGTATGCACTCGCTTTTCGCGCGGTCGCGGAGCTGGCGTCGCTCGACACCGAGCGCGGCCTCTCCCTCTTTTTCAACTACTGGAAGAGCACCGGCTCGCTCGACGCGGCGATCCGCTCCGCCTTCGGCATGACCGAGAGCGATTTCGAGAAGCGGTTTCGCGATCGCACCATGCGACGGTACGGCGCGCTGGCGGTCGTCGCGAACGTCTCGCTCGGTGCGGCAATGATGATGCTGCTCGCGATGCCTTTCTACGTGGTCCGCCGGCGCCGCCAGAAGCGACGGCTCGCCGCAATGCTCGTCGCCGATGAGGCCGCGGAGCGCGCCGCGCTCGCATCCGCGATCGAGGAATTGCTGCGAGGCGCCGGCTCTGGTGGTGACGATGGCGCGACGCTCCATTGACACCCCCCGGCACGAATTCTACACTACACATCCATGCCTCAATCACTTACGCCGACCCGGTTCCGCGCTTCTGTATGGTGGATCCTTTCCGCCATCGTGTTGCTCGCGGGCTATGTGGACCTTTGGCGCGGCGGCGAGACTGTGGCGCCCATCCTGCTCGTGCTCGGATACTGCGTGCTGATTCCCGTGGCGATCGTCGCTCGAGGGCCGGACGCGGGGAATAGCCGTGACTCGCGATCGGCCGGCACGTCCTGACCGGAATCGGCGCACGGATCCTGCCCTATAGGGCGAATAGCTCAGTTGGTTAGAGCGCCTGCCTTACACGCAGGATGTCGGGGGTTCGAGTCCCTCTTCGCCCATCAGTCCCCTATTTTTTTTCCAGTTTTTCGACAACTTGCACTCGCACTGTTCAGGAACTGTTCGATTCTGGCTGGGTATCCCGTACAACGTTTTGGAGGTAACACCAGTGAAGGAACTGAGACGCCAGTCGGGATCCATCGGAACGCTCCTGCTGTTGGCGAGCATCGGCATACCGGGCGTGGCCGCCGCGCAGGCGAGAGGCCAGCGCGTGATCAAACCACCTGATGACGCGGCGCGATTCGTCGTCATTCCGTTGCGTGCACCCGACCGCAAATCATCCGTCGAGGCGACGGATGTGTTGCGCGAGAAAGTGACGGAAGAATTCGACATGCAGCGCGACAAGTTCTACGTCCTGTCGAAACAGAACACCTGCGCGGTGCTCGAAGCGGCCGGCTTCGCCTGCGATACCGCCGCCAATCCGACGACCGCCAAGCTGCTCGCACAGCAGCTTCGCGCCGACGAGTACCTCGAGGGCACGTTGACGCGTACCGCCGGCGGCGTCACGCTGGACACCCGCATGGTGCTGACGCGCAACAACTCGCTCTATCAGCCGCTGCCGAAGGCGGAAGGCAAGAATTACGACCAGGCCGCGGATAGGGTGGCCAAGTCGCTCCGTGAAGCGCGCAAGGGATTGGCGGGTTACAAGAGCTGCGAGCTGGCGATCAACACCGGCAAGAATGCCGACGCGATCCCGGCGGCCCGCGCCGCGATTGCCGCCTACCCGAATTCCACCCTCGGCCGGCTCTGTCTCGCCCAAGCGATCCTCAACACCAAGGGGCCAAGCGATTCCATCATCGCCATCACCCGCAAGGTGCTCGAGATCGACGCGAAGAACGCCCCGGCACTCGAGCTGATTGCCGACGCGTTCATTAGTAATAAGATGGAAGACAGCGCCGTCGTCGCTATGACGAATCTGCTCACGGCGAATCCCGGCGATCCTCGCACCATCGCCAAGGTCATCGACTTTCTGGGAAGCGTGAAGCGTCCCGAGATCGCGATCCCGATCATCAAGACGGCCCTCGCGGACAACCCGGGCGATCCTCAGCTCATTCGCCAATATTGGCTGATTCTCTTGCAGGCCAAGCAATACAAGGAGGCGACCACGGCCGGCGAGCAGTTGATCAAGACGGACACCGCCGCCGCGGACTCGACGTTTTTCGTTCGCCTCGCCACGGCATACGCCGTCGACTCGCAGCCGCAGAAAGCGGCCGAAGCCGCCGCACGCGGCGTTGCAAAGTTCCCGAGAAATGGATCGCTGGTCGCACTCCAGGGGCGGCTACTTCGCGGCGCGGGACAGAACCAGCAGGCGCTCGAGTTGATGCGCAGGGCGATCGGCATGAATCCCAAGTTGGATCGCGGTTGGCTGACCATTGCCCAGTTGCAGTTCGATCTCGGGCAGACCGACAGCGGATTCGTGTCACTCAAACAAGCGCTCGCCAACGGGGAGGACAAAGAGCTCGTTGGCCAGACCGCGCTCGTCGAGGGCAATAAGTGGTACAAGGC
>JALZAE010000631.1 GCA_030948535.1 Gemmatimonadota bacterium
TCGGGAAGATGCGCGTGCGCAGCATGCCGAACCCCATCCACTCGACGAGCGCCGGATCGCGCTGCTTGCGAACGATCTCCTCATAGATGCCGCGCGCTTTGCCGGCGTCCATCGTCTCACCGCTCACCAGCTCGCCGTTGATCGACAGCTTGAGGTCGGTGAAGGCGGCGTTCTTGGGAAGCGGAAAGATGTAGTCCGCTTCGCCGAGCCGTCCGCCGCGGTTGATGAACGTCTCATCGACCTCGTAGTGCAGCACACGATCGGAGAGCGAAACGCGCACGTGCGATGCGCCGCGCACGATCTGCGCATCCCACTGCGGACGCGGACCGCTGCACGGCACATCCGGCACGCATCGCGGCCGGCCGCAGTCATCGTTCGGACCGCAGCGCGGAATCAGGATTCCCTGCGCGGCGAGGGGTGTGATGAGGAGGCCGGCGAGAGCCAGCGCCGCGAACGCCACGGTGGCGAGCGCGACCAGATAGAAGAAGAACGGACGGATCGAGCGCATGGGATAAGTCTCCAGACTTGGGTTTCTCTGTCTGGGGACGCCGGCCGCGCGGGATCTTGCACACGCTCGTGGAAAAACGATGCGAGGCAGCGAGTTAGGCCTCTTATCGCGCTTCATGTTCTATTGCATTTCATCAGCCCCGGAAAGCATCTTATGGCTATGCCTGCCGTCACTCACTACTGGACCGTCGACGAGGTGCTCGCGCTTCCCGAAGACGGGAATCGCTACGAGGTCATCGATGGCGAGCTCCTGGTGAGCCCGTCACCGAGACTTTTGCATCAGGATGCGATTCCCGAGCTTTGGCTTCGCCTTCGCGACTACTTGCGTGAGTATCCAAGCGGCCATGCACTCGCGTCGCCGGCGGACATCCAGCTCGAGGTCGAGACGCTGGTCCAGCCCGACGTGTTCGTCGCGCCGCTGCTCGATGGAAAACGACCGAAAGGATGGACCGAGATTCGCTCACTACTCCTGGCGGTCGAAGTCATCTCTCCGTCGACCGGTAGAGCGGACCGGCAAGTCAAGCGCCTCTTCTATCAGCGCGCCGGCGTCAGGGAATATTGGATCGTCGACGTCGATGCGCGGCTGATCGAGCGCTGGCGCCCGAGCGATACTCGTCCCGAAGTGCTCACCGAATCGATCGAATGGCAGCCCGATGCATCGCATCCGCCGCTCGCGATCGATCTCGAGAGCTACTTCGCCGACGTCACGGGCGAGCCACTCGCGTAAACCGGTACACCGGATAGCTCGCCACGAGTAGCGCGAGCGCCCAGAGACTGTGCTTCGTGTCGCTCGCGACCGCGCCGGCGAGAAAGGCGAGTGAGCCGATGAGCACCAGCGCCGTCGTCCACGGATAGCCCCACGCGCGATATGGCCGCGGTGCGTCCGGCTCTCGGCGCCTCAGATAAAAGAGCGCGCTGAACGAGACGAGGTACTGCAGCACGAAGTAGAACGCCGCCAACGCCAACACCGCGTTGAACGCCCCCGTCACGATGAAGAGCAAAGCGACGACTGCCGTCGCCGTGAGCGCGACCGTCGGCGTGCCTTTCGCGTCGACGTTGGCGGCCGACGCCGGGAAGAGTCCGTCCCGGCTCATCGCGACCGGAACCCGCGAGCCAATGAGGATCAGCGCGTTCACCGCGCTTAGCAACATCACGATCGTGAGCGCGCTCACCACGGCATAGGCTCGGCCCCCGAACGTCGCGCGCGCGGCGGCGGCGGCCACCAGCGGCTCCCCGCCCATGCGCGGCACCGTCAGCACCCACGCGAAGGCGAAGTTGAGCAGCAGGTAGATCGCCGCCACCGAGAGCACGCCGCCGAGCATCGCGCGCGGGATGTCGCGCCCCGGATCGCGCACCTCTTCTGAGAAATACAGGATGCCGTTCCAACCATCGTAGGTGTAGATCACGCCCTGCATCGCGATGACGATCGCGCCGAACAGCGCCGCGCCCACCGGCACGGCAACAGGCGCGGTCGACGGCACCGCGCGCGGCGCGAGCAAGCAGGCGACGACGAGCACGAGCAGCGCGAGGAACTTGAGAAAGCTCGTGAGCGTCTGTGCCCGGCCGCTCTCGCGTGCGCCGCGGCGAATGAGGAGCGTGAATA
>JALZAE010000135.1 GCA_030948535.1 Gemmatimonadota bacterium
GCGGAGCGGACGGGAGCACAGTTCGTCGGCGGAAAGGCGGGCAGCGATGCCGCCGCGGTCGCGTTCGATGCCATGGATGCCGCGGTCGCCCGCGGCATCGACGTGGTGATCATCGACACGGCGGGGCGCCTGCACACCCAAGACAACTTGATGACCGAGCTGCAGAAGATCGGCCGCGTCATCGCGAAGCGCATCGAGGGCGCGCCGCACGAGACGCTGCTCGTCCTCGATGGGACCATCGGCCAGAACGCCGTCGCACAGGCGAAATCGTTCGCGCAGGCCGTGCCCGTCAGCGGGGTGGTGATCACCAAGATCGACGGCACGGCGCGCGGCGGCATCGTCGTCGCCGTGCACGAGGCGCTCGACGTACCGGTCAAGTTCGTCGGCGTCGGAGAGCAGGCGGCCGATCTCGTGCCGTTCGACGCGACCGACTACTCGCACTCCGTACTCTCCGACAACTAGCTGGCGAGCACGATGCCTTCGGTGCGGCTCGACACGCCAGCCATGTATCTGAGTGGCGTCGGCCCGAAGCGAGCCGAGGCGCTGCGGCGGCTGCACGTCGTGACGGCGGGCGATCTCCTCTATCACTTGCCGCATCGTTACGAGGATGCCAGCACCGTCGCGCCGATCGCGTCGCTCCAGCCGGGAATGGACGCGACCATCATCGGCACCGTGATCTCGAAGGGCGTGATTCCGACACGAAAGGGGCTGCGGATCTTTCAAGCCGTAGTACGCGACGGGTCCGGCATGGTCGAGGTGTCCTGGCCCGGCCAGCCGTACCTCGATCGATCCATCGCCAAGGAAGACGTGCTGCTGCTGAGCGGGCCGGTGCGCTTCTTCCACGGTCGTCAGCTGCAGCCGCGCGAGTTCGTCAACCTCGGCGCCGACGCCGAGAGCACCGTGGGCGGGCGCGTACTCGCCGTCTACCCGGCGACGGAAGGTCTGTCGTTCAAGACGATCCGCACGGTGGTCGATACGCACCTCGACGCGCTGCTCGCGCTGGTCAACGAATATCTGCCGAAGAAGCTGCTCGACCGGGCAGGCGTACCGAGCCTTCGCGATGCGCTGCGCGCGTTGCACCGGCCGGGCAGCATCGCGGACGCGGTGCAAGGACGGAACCGTCTCGCGTTCGAGGAGCTACTCTTCGTGGCTATTCTGCAGCGGCGCGCGAAAGATCTGGCGCGCGAGCGGCGGCAGGGCATCGCGTTCACCAACAAGCGCCAGCTCACCTCACGCCTCAAGAAGCTGCTGCCATTCGAGCTGACGACCGCGCAGGTGCGGGCGACGCGCGAGATCGTGGCCGATATGTCGAGCGAGCATCGGATGCACCGCCTGCTGCAGGGCGATGTCGGCAGCGGCAAAACGATCGTCGCGCTCTTCGCCGCGCTGCTGGCGGTCGAGAACGGCTACCAGGCGGCGATCATGGCGCCCACGGAATTGCTCGCGGAGCAGCACGCGAGAACCTTCACCGCGCTGCTCGAGCCGCTCGGGATGACACCGGTGCTCGTGACCGGCAGCAGGCCGGCGCGCGAACGAAAGGCCGCCGCGGCGCGCCTCGCCAGCAATGAGCCGCTGATCGCGGTCGGTACGCACGCGCTCGTCACTGAGAAGACGACCTTCGCCAACCTCGGATTCGCGGCGATCGACGAGCAGCATCGCTTTGGCGTCGAGCAGCGCGCGGCGTTGGGCGCGAAGGGCGCGCGTCCCGACGTGCTGCTGATGAGCGCTACGCCGATTCCGCGCTCGCTCGCCCTCACACTGCACGGCGACCTCGATCTCAGCATTCTCGACGAGCGTCCGCCCGGGCGCCAGCCGGTGAAGACGGCGATGCGTCCGGAGTCGGCGCGCGACCGCGTGGTGCAGTTCGTCGATGCCCAGATCGGAACCGGGCGGCAAGCGTACATCGTCTATCCGGTCATCGAGGAATCGGAGAAGACCGACCTCAAGGCGGCGACGACGGCATTCCAAACGCTGTCGAGCGGCGCCTTCGCATCCCGGCGCGTCGCGCTGCTGCATGGCCGGCTCAAGTCCGACGAGCGCGATAACATCATGAGGCGCTTTCGCGATCACGAGCTCGATGTGCTCGTGGCGACGACCGTCATTGAGGTGGGCATCGACGTGCCGAACGCGACGGTGATGTTGATCGAGCATCCGGAGCGGTTCGGCCTCTCGCAGCTCCACCAGCTTCGCGGCCGCGTCGGCCGCGGCGCGGAGGAGAGCTTCTGCATCCTCCTCGGCGACGTCAGTCCGGACGCGGCGGAGCGGCTGCGCATCTTCGTCGAGACGGACGACGGCTTCGTGATCGCGCGCGAAGACCTGCGGCTGCGCGGGATGGGCGATCTGTTCGGCAAGGAGCAGAGCGGGGCGCCGACCTTTCGCGTCGCCGATCCGCTGCGGGATGAGCAGCTCAACGCGCTCGCGCTGGAGACGGCAGGCGAATTGCTCGCGAAGGATCCGGAGCTGTCGCGCCCGGAACACGCGGGGATGAAAAAAGCGCTCGGCGAGCGATACGCGCGAGCGCTGGAGCTGTTCCGCGTCGGCTAGTTACGGCTTCCCGGCGAGCCGCTTGCGAACGCGCTCGAGCTCGGCGGATGTTTTCTCGAGCTCGTCTCTGAGCCTCAGATTCTCCCTCCCCAGGTCAGGGTCGCGCGTCGGCGTTGTTGGAGTTGCGCGGGCCCTCTCGAGCGCCGCCTGCATCGTCTCGATGTCGGCGGCGAGCCGCCGGAGGATCAATGCTTCGGCGCGATGGTTGGCGAGCGCGCTGTCAGCGAGATAGCGATCGAGCTGCTCGGTCGCACGCTGCGTGCTTCCGGTCTTGTTGGCCGGATCGAGATTGAACAGCGCGCGCCAATACGATGCATCGCGCGACTCGGGCGACGCCGGGTGCCGCTTGACGTAGTTCGACAGCGCCGTATCGGCATCCCCGAAGCGGCCGGCGAGTGCAGACCGATAGGCCGCCGCGACGATCGATGGATAGTCGGAGCTGTACGTGGCGGCGGGCGCCGTCACGGGCGTCTCGATCGTCCCACCGCGGGCGCAGGCGACCATCGCCACCACGAGCGCGGGCGTGAATCGTCGCACGGTCACGCGACGCCCGCCGGAACTTCGATGTGCGGCGACGACGCGCGGGGCGCAACGCGCGTCGGCAGCGTGATCGAGAAGGTGGTGCCGTCCCCGGGGGCTGACTCGACTTCGATCGCCCCTTGATGCGCCACGACGATCTGCTTGGCGATCGCGAGCCCGAGTCCCGTCCCGGCGTGCGTGGCCGAACCCTGATTGTCCGCCTGGAAAAACTTCTCGAAGATGTGCGGCAGCTGCGCGGGGTTGATCCCGGCCCCCGTGTCATGGACGTCGATGCGGACCGAATGATCGGCCGCGCTCACCAGAAGCTCGACTGTTCCGGCGCGCGGCGTGAACTTGAACGCGTTCGCCAGCAAATTGCCGAGCACTTCGTTGATGCGGTCACGGTCCCACGCCACTTCGTCCGGAAGATCGCCGGATCGCTCGATTCGGAAGGTGATGCCCTTCTGCATCGCCAACACCTCGAAAGTCGTGTCGAGATCCTCCAGGAACCGGTCGAGCGACATCGGGCGGGGCTCCACTTTTCCGCCCCCCGCCTCGAAGCGGCTCACATCCAACAGCTGGTGGACGAGCCGCGCCAACGACCGCGTCTGATTGTCGATCGTGCGAAGAATCTCCTGCTGCTTTTCGGTGACGGGACCGTAGATCCCCTCTTGCACGAGCTGCAGATATCCGGAGATGACATTGATCGGCGTCTTCAGCTCGTGCGATGCGATCGAGATGAACTCGGCGCGCAGCCGGTCGAGCTGCGCCAACTGCTGTGTCATCGACGCGAAGCTGGCGGCGAGCGCGCCGAACTCATCCTCACGCTCGGCCGACACGGGTAAGCGGTAGGTGAAGTTGCCATCGGCGACGGCCGCCATGCCATGTTCGAGCTCGCCGATCGGATGATTGATGGCGCGCCACAGCACGATGCCGATGGCCGCCGCGATGGCGATGGCGAGCAGCAGTGCGACGAACGCGACGTGCCGCGCAGAGCTGCTCGCTTCCTCGGCGAGATCGACCTGTTCGGTGGTCCTCTCGCGCAGCTCGCGCTCGGTCGACGCGAGCGCCGTGTCGACGCGCGCGATGGCGGGCTGCCATTCGCGCCGCGCCATCGTGTCCGCCAACGCCCTCGCGCCGGAGCGGCCGAGCTCGAACTCGCGCGGAATCACCCGGCGCAATTCCGCGAGCGCGCCGTGCAGCGCCTTGGCGTCGACGAGGTGGAACTGGTCGAGGGAGTCTGCCTTCGCGTTGAGCGCGTCGACGCCGCGCGTGAGGTCGAGATAGGTCGACGAGTCGTACAGCACGCCCATCCGCGTCTCGAGCACGCGCAACTCGTCGGTGGCGCCGCGCGTGTGCGTGAGGAGCATCGTCGCCGGCAGCTCGCGCCGCTTCAACTCCTTGTTCGTGTCGTGCACGCGCGTGAGCGCGTTGAGCGCGAGCAACAGAGGCACCAACAGCGTGACGGTGATGGCGCACAGGGCCAGCGCCAGCTTTGCACGAATCGTCACGGGCTTGAGCGGGTTCGCGGTGAAGAGTGACGGCGATCACGAAGAATCTATGTGGAGTGCAGCACGGGCGTAGCACCTTCCTGCAACGAGCACGCCGCGTTGCGGGGCGTGCGCCGCGGTACCATTCGGCGAGCCGTCTGCGCAGATTACGCCACACGTTTGCCAGCCGCACCACTCTTACCAACAATCATGCAAAACGTTCGCATCGACGAGCTTCGCGATCATGTCGGACAGACGGTGACGGTCCGCGGATGGGCGGCGCATCTCCGCTCCTCCGGCAAGGTCGCCTTCGTCGTGCTGCGCGACGGCACGGGGCTCATGCAGGGCGTGCTGGTGAAGTCGGCGGTGCCGCCGGAGACGTGGGACGCATTCGCCAAGACAACGACCGAGACGTCGCTCGCTCTCACCGGCGAGGTGAAAGCCGAGCCACGCGCGCCCGGCGGCTATGAGCTCGGCGTGTCGTCGATGTCGATCGTGGGACCGAGTCCGCTCGACTATCCCATCCAACCGAAGGAACACGGTATCGATTTCCTTCTCGATCATCGGCACCTGTGGCTCCGTAGCAAACGGCAGCGTGCCCTCGCCGTGGTGCGGAATGAGATCGAGCAGGCGATCCACGACTTCTACTACAACCGCGGATTCCTGCGCGTCGACACGCCGATCCTCACCGCGGCGATCGGCGAGCGGTCCGGCCTGTTCTCGACTGAATATTTCGAGGAGGGGACCGCCTACCTCGCCCAGACGGGTCAGCTCTACGGCGAAGCGGCGGCGGCGGCGTTCGGCAAGATCTACACGTTCGGCCCGACGTTCCGCGCGGAGAAGAGCAAGACGCGCCGGCATCTCACCGAGTTCTGGATGATCGAGCCCGAGGTCGCGTGGAACGACTCAGAAGACAACATGAAGCTGCAGGAAGATTTCGTCTCCCACCTCGTCCAGCGCGTGTTGGAGCGGTGCGTCGAAGAGCTGAAGGAGCTCGAGCGCGACACGACCAAACTCTTGCTGGTGAAGCCGCCCTTTCCGCGCATCGATTACGGCGATGCAGTTACGACGCTCCAAAAAAAGGGAAGCGACACCAAGTGGGGCGACGACCTTGGCGCGGAGGATGAAGCGCTGCTGGTCGAGGACTACGACACGCCCGTCTTCGTGATGAATTATCCGAAGGAAGCCAAGGCGTTCTACATGAAGGAGAATCCGGCCGATCCGCGCACGGTGCTGTGCGATGACTGCCTGGCGCCCGAAGGCTACGGCGAGATCATCGGCGGCAGCCAACGCGAGGACGATTACGACAAGCTCGTCCGTCGCATCGAGGAAGAAAAACTGCCGATGGATGCGTACGGTTGGTACCTCGATCTCCGGAAGTACGGCACGTTCACGCATTCCGGATTCGGGCTCGGTCTGGAGCGCACGATCGCCTGGATCTGCGGCACGCCGCACATTCGCGAAGTGATCGCGTTTCCGCGAATGATGCATCGCCTCAGGCCGTAACGCGGCGCGCGTAGCGTTCATCGCGCACGGACCGGTTCTGGCGTTGAGGTCATCGCGCACGGACCGGCGCGGGCGTCCGCCTCCGCGGCGCGGGCGCGTACACGCGGCGAGCCGCCGCGCCTCGGCGCTCGTGCGCCACATTGATTTTGACGCGCGGCGCGCCGTCTCTAGCGCCGGGCCGAGCCCGATGCACTATAAATGCAACCGCTCCCAGTGCGAAGCACTACTGGCCTCCGCCTTCCGACGCTTTGATCTCGTCCCAGATCGCATCGAGCGCAGAAAGCTCTGCGGTCTTCACATCGAGACCGCGCTCACCCGCGATGCGCTCGATCTCCTGAAAACGTCGCGCGAATTTCGCGTTGGCTTTGTCGAGCGCGAGTGACGCGTGCACGCCGGCCTTCCGGCAGAGATTGACGACGGCGAAGAGGAGGTCGCCGAGCTCGCCCTCCAGTGCGCCGTGACGCCCGTCGAGCACGGGCGCGCCGCCCGGGCCGAATTCTACCGACGCGGTCGCGAGCTGTTCGCGCACTTCACCCAGCTCCTCCTCGACCTTTGCCCACGGTCCTTCGACGTCCGGCCAGTCGAACCCGACGCCGGCCGCGCGGTCCTGCAGTCGATGCGCGCGGTGGAGGGGCGGGAGGTCGAGCGGCAAACCGTCGGCGATCGAAACGCGCTTCTTCGCCTTCATGCGCTCCCACGGTTCCTTCACGCCGTCGCCGTACAGGTGGGGATGCCGGCCCTTCATCTTGGTGATGAGGCCGTTGGCGACGTCGTGGAAGTCGAACGCACCGCGCTCCTCGGCGACGACCGAGTGAAAGAGAACCTGCAGCAGTAGGTCGCCGAGCTCCTCGCGAAACAGTGCGTCGTCACCCGACCGAATGGCGTCGTCGAGCTCGTGTGCTTCCTCGATCAAATATGGACGCAGCGACTCGTGAGACTGGGCCGCATCCCACTCGCAACGCTTGCGGAGGTCCTTCATGAGGGCGAGCGTATCATCAAGCGATGGCTTATCTTGCATAGTCTCCTCTGGGCCGGTATACTACCCGCGCACCAAATGACGCGTCAATGCACAACACCATGATACGCGCCTGGGTCGAGGTCGACCTTGGCGCGTTGCAGCGAAATGGGGCCACGTTGGCCGCACGGGCCGGCGTACCGCTCCTTCCGATGGTCAAGGCGGATGCGTATGGGATCGGCGCACGCGCGGCGGCGCGCGCGCTGGAGTCGTTGGAGCCGTGGGGGTATGGGGTGGCGACCATCTCCGAGGGTGTCGCGCTGCGCGACGCGGGGATTCGCCGCCCCATCGTCGTATTCACGCCTCTGCTGTCGCCGGATCTTCCCGGGGCTCGTGACGCGACGCTGCGTCCCGTGCTCTCGCGCCCGGAAGAGATCGCAAATTGGGCGTCGATTCGCGGAGGGCCGTGGCACCTCGGCATCGACACGGGGATGAGCCGAGCCGGGGTCCGATGGGATGCGGTGGAGGCGCTGGGGGAGGCGGTGGGAACGTGCCCGCCCGAGGGAGCATGCACCCATCTCCACTCCTCCGAGCTCGGCGACTCGTCGGCCGATGAGCAGGAAGAACGATTTCTCGACGCGATCGCGGCGCTGCCCGTTCGGCCGACGCTGCTGCACGTCGAGAATTCGGCCGCGATCACGCGCCGCGGCCGTTCGCGGTGGGATCTCGTCCGGCCGGGTGTGTTTCTGTACGGGGTTGGTAGCGGTGCAGGGGCGGAAGCGCTGCCCGAGCCGGTGGTTTCCGTACGGGCGCGCATCGTCGATACGCGCTGGGTAAACGAAGGGGAGTCGGTGAGCTATGACGCAACGTATCGGCCGGGAAGCCGTAGCAGAGTGGCGACGTTGGCGATCGGCTATGCCGATGGCTACGCCCGCGCCTTCGGTAATCGCGGGACGACGCTCGTGAATGGCTTTGTCGCGCCTGTACTCGGCACTGTGACGATGGACATGACGATGATCGATGTGACGAACATTCCGTGCGAGATCGGAGACGTGGCGACGCTGATCGGCCGCGATGGAACGGCTGTCATCACGGTCGAGGATGCCGCGCGCGCGGCGTCGATCTCGCCGTACGAGCTGCTCACGGGATTGCCGCGCCGGATGGAATACGTCTACCTCGGCGAGCGCGCGTGAGCCGACGCGCGGTCATACTCGTGCTCGATGGCGTCGGCATCGGCGCGGCCCCCGACGCGGCCGACTACGGCGATGTCGCGAGCGACACCCTGGGCCACATCGCGGCCGCGGTCGGCGGCTTGGTGCTGCCGAATCTCGAGCGCGCGGGACTCGGCCGCATTCGCACGCTTGCCGGCGTCACGCCCGTCGCGGATCCCTATGGCGCATTCGGCATGATGCGGCCTCGCTCGGCCGGGAAGGACAGCACGACCGGCCATTGGGAGATTGCCGGCGTCCATCTCGCCAAGCCATTTCCGACGTATCCACGCGGTTTTCCCGATTCGGTGATCGCCGACTTTGCGAAGCGGACCGGACGATCAGTGATCGGCAACGTGGCTGGGAGCGGAACGGAGCTGCTCGAGCGTTACGGCCCGGAGCACATGCGTACGGGCGCGTGGATCGTCTACACCTCCGCCGATTCCGTCTTTCAAATCGCGTCCGAGGAGACGCTCGTGCCGCTTGACGAGTTGTATCGCGCGTGCGAGACGGCGCGTGCGATGCTGGTCGCGCCGCACGATGTGTCGCGGGTCATCGCGCGACCATTCGTCCATGAACATGGAGCATTTCGCAGAACGACGAACCGTCGCGATTTCTCGATCGAGCCCGTGGCGGAGACATTGTTGGACGCGCTCGCCGCCAAGAACATCCCGCGCCGCGGCGTGGGAAAGGTGGACGACCTCTTCGCGAAACGGAACCTGACGGCGCGGCACACCGAGAACAACGCCGCCGGGCTCGCGGCCATTCATGATGCATTGAATGAGCTCGGCAATGGGCTCGTGTTCGCCAACCTTGTAGATTTCGACCAGATGTGGGGGCACCGAAACGATGCTGCGGGGTTCTATGACGGACTTCGCGCATTCGATCAGGCGCTTCCAGCGTTGCGCTCCGCACTTCGCGAGGACGATCTGCTCTTCATTACCGCCGACCACGGAAACGATCCGACCACGCCGACGACCGATCACGCGCGCGAGTGCGTGCCGCTCGTCGTGCTCGGCACGCGCGTGCGTCCGGTGGCGCTCGGTCTCCGCGACACCTTCTCCGATCTCGGCGCGACGGTGGCCGAGTGGCTGGGGAGCGAATTTCGGGGACGCGGCACCTCTTTTCTCGGCGAGCTGCTCGCGAGATGATCCGAGTCGATCCCGACACCGTGCTGCGAGAAGCAGCATTGGACGCGATGCAGCGGGCCTACGCGCCGTACTCCGGGTTCCGCGTCGGCGCGGCGCTGCTTGGCGCCGACGGACGGATCTTCGTCGGCTGCAACGTCGAGAACGTCGCCTATGGCGAAGCGATCTGCGCCGAGCGCGCGGCGGTGTTGGCGGCCGTCGTCGCGGGCGTTCGCGATTTCACGCGGATCGCGATCGCTACCGAGGCCGATCACGCCGCGCCGCCATGCGGCGCGTGCCGGCAGGTGCTCGCGGAGTTCGCGCCGGCGCTGCCCGTGATGAGCTACACCCTGGGCGGTGACTCGAGGCACTGGACGATCGCCGATCTGTTGCCGTTCCCCTTCACGCCCAACTACCTCGACGAGGTGGCCGCGCACCACACGGCGGAGCACCGGGCGCATCTTCCTCCACCGCTTCCGGCCGACCGCGCGTGACGCGCGGTCCTCATAC
>JALZAE010000643.1 GCA_030948535.1 Gemmatimonadota bacterium
GTGCTCCACGCTGCGATGCTTGGTGCGTCGCGCCAACCAGCCCTGCAGCTGGTCGAGATACGCGAAGCGCACCAGGATCGGGCTCAGCTGATTGATGACGACGAGCGGCGTCGTGCCGTTCGCGTGCACCAGATTTCCCTCGCGCACGAAGAGGCTGCCCGTCCGTCCTGAGATCGGCGCGCGGATGATCGTGTTGTCGAGATTGAATTTCGCGGTAGAGACCGTCGCCTCATCCGCCGCCACCGTCGCCGCTGCCGTTGTGGCGGTGGCGCGCTGCTGGTCCGCTTGCTCCTTCGTCACGTAGTCGTTCTTGACCAGCTGCGCGTATCGCTCGGCCTCACGCTGAGCATTGTCCGCGGCGGCCTTGTCGCGATCCCGATTGGCGAGCGCCTGGCGATAGGTCGCCTGATACGGCCGCGGATCGATCTGAAAGGGCTCCTGGCCCTGGGTCACGTCCTGCCCTTCTTGGAAATTCACGCGCTCAGCAACCCGTCCACCTGCGAGGCGCCGTCGCCGTCTTGAGCGGCGTCACCATTCCGTTCGCCTCGACCGTGTACGGCACCGCGGCCTTCCGCACCGTCGCCACCGCGACCGGCAGATCCGGGCGCGCCTGCTTCGGCGGCGCCTTGGAGCATCCCGCACCGGCGCCGGCGAGCGCGAGAGCGAAACCGCGGCTGAGCGTACGGGTCATCGACGAATTCCAGTAGTATCGCGGACCAGCGGGATCGGGATCTCACCTCTCGTGCCGAGCACGCCGACGTCGTGCGCGAGCTGCGCCAGCGCCCTGGCCCACGTCCATCGCGTCTGCGCCTGCTGCGAGCGCGCGTTGGCGAGCGCCGCCTGCGCCGTGAGCAAGTCGAGAATCGTGCCGACGCCCGCGCGGTAGCGTCCCTGCGCGACGCTCTCCGACTGCGTCGCGCTGGCGAGGAGCACGTCCGCGGTGTGCGCGCGCAGCGTCGCCGTGCGCAGCGAGTAGTACGAGCTGAAGACCTGATTCGCGATCTGCGTGCGCAGCAGATTGGCGCGCGCGGCAGTCGCCTGCACCTGCGACTGCGCCGCCGCCACCTGATACTGTCGCGCGAATCCATTGAAGAGCGGAAGCTGCACGCCGAGCGTGATCCCGTAGTTCGGTCCCTGGAACGCGCTCAGATCCGAGAAGGCGCGGCCGGCGCTCGCGCCGATGGTGAGCGCCGGCAGCTGCGCCGATTTCGCGACGCGTACCAGCGCCTCGGATTGCAGAATGTCCACGCGCGCCGCGGCGAGATCGGGTCGCGTCGCGACCGCGCGCGCGATCAGCGAGTCCACGTCCGCCGCCGCGACCCCGATCGGCAACGAGTCGTTCACCGGCGCGACGTCGAAGCGTGCGTTGGCCGGCAAACCCATCGCCGACGCCAGCGCACCGCGCGTCGTCTGCACGTTGCCCTCCGCGGTCTCCAGATCGAGCTGCGCTTGTGCCAACACCGTCTGCGCCTGCAGCACGTCCGCGATCGTGGCGACGCCCGCCTCGTGCCGCTGCTCGGCCGCGGTGAGATTCTGCTGCGCCTCGAGAACCGTCTGCGAGTCGGCGACGACCACCGCCCGCGCGGCGAAATAGTTGAAGTACGCCGTCTCCACCTGCAGCACGACCGTCTGCAACGTCGAGTTGTGGGTGAGGTCGAGCGCGATCGCGTTCTCTCGCGCGGCAGACACGGCGCCACTCCGACCGCCGAAGTCGAACAGCAGATACGACAGCGTCAACGTCGGCGTGATCGTGCTCCGCGTGTTGATACCACCATTCGTGCTCGTCGACTGGGTTCGGCCAAGATTGGACGTCCCGTCCAAGCTTGGCAGGAATGAGCCACGGCTCGCGCCGAAGGTCTCGACTGCGGCACGCGCCTCGGCCCACGAGATCTGCGTCTGCGGATTGTGCCGCAGCGCGATGTCGACGACATCGGGAAGCGTCAGCCTGTCCGCGCGCGCGGCCGCTTCGGGCGGCATCGCCAGCGCCGGCCGCATCATCTGGGTCGGAGGCTCCGGCGGCACCGTGCCGCGCGGCGGTTGCCACGGCTGTTCAGGCGAGGGCGGCGCTGACGGCCGGCCGCCAATCGAGGGCGGGCCCACTGAACATCCGGCCACTAGGCACGAAAGCGCCAAGAGCGTCACGCGTCGCGCATGCCTGCCGTCTGCCGCCCGCTTCATCACCAGTGTGCCGGGTTGCATGTTGCCCCATCGACATACAAAACGCGACGCGGGATTCACCCGCGCGCCGCGATTCTAATCGGGCGGCCGGAGGTGGCGCGCCTCGTGTAGGTGGTACGTGCAAGCGTTGTGCTTCGTTCGCCCGAATCGTGAGAGGTCACTGCACGCGGTGACGCGAAGCCGTCAGTCTGCTGTCTCGCTTCCGGGCGAGAGCACGAGCGCCCGGCGGCTCTTTCGATTCGCCGACCGCTCATGAAGCCGGCGCTGGAACCGGTCCATGTAGGTGTAGATCACCGGCGTCACGTACAGCGTGACGAGCTGAGAGAACGCGAGTCCCCCCACCACGGTGATGCCGAGCGGGCGTCGCGATTCGGCGCCTGCGCCGCTGGCCACCGCGAGGGGGATCGTTCCCATCAGCGCGGCCATCGTCGTCATCATGATGGGCCGGAAGCGCACGACGCACGCCTCCACGATTGCATCCTCCGGGGACTTCCCCTGCCGCTCCATCTCGAGCGCGAAGTCGATCATCATGATCGCATTCTTTTTCACGAGACCCACGAGCATCACCACACCTACGAACGCGTACACGCTCAGCTCGACGCGGAAGATGAGCAGCGTCAGTAGCGCCCCGAACGCGGCAAAGGGAAGTCCGGACAGAATCGTGAGTGGATGAATGAAGCTCTCGTACAGAATGCCCAGCACCATGTAGATCACGAAGATCGCCAGCACGAGCAGAAAGAGCAGACCCTGCTGCGAATCCTGGAACGCCGCGGCCGTGCCCGAGAAGTTCGTCGTGATGCCGTTCGGCAAGCCGCTCGCCAATTTCTGCACCTGGCCGACCGCATCGCCGATCGCCATCCCTTCGCGCAGATTGAACGAGATCGTGACCGAGGGAAGCTGTCCCGAGTGATTCACCGTCATCGGCCCGACCGTCCGCGTCAGCGTCGCCACGCCGGATAGCGGCACCAGCGTGCCGTGCGATGAGCGCACATACAGCATCCCGAGCGCGTCGACGTCGCGCTGAAACTCGGGCTGCAGCTCCATGATTACCCAGTACTCGTTATTCGGCGTGTAGATCGTCGACACCTGCCGCGAGCCGTACGCGTTGTACAGCGCGCTCTCGATCTGCTCCGGCGTCACGCCGAGCGATGCCGCACGCTCGCGGTCGATCTGCAGATGCACCTGCGGATTGCCGACCTGCAGGTCACTCGTCACGTCCGTCAGCGCCGGCAGCGCGCGCACCTTGCCGAGCAGCGTCTGCGCCGCCGGATAGAGCGTCGCGATGTCGGGGCTCTGCAGCGTGTACTGGTAGAGACTCTTCGAGATCTTCCCGCCGATGCGAATCGCCGGCGGATCCTGCAGGAACTCCGAGATGCCGGGCACCACGGCCAGCTTTTTGGCGAGCTCCTTGATGATCACCTGCACGTTCGGTCGCTCTTTGCGCGGCTTGAGCGTGAGGATCATGCGACCCTGGTTGGGCGTCGACGTCGAGCCGCCCGGTCCGAGCGATGACATGAATCCACTGACGTATGGATCCTTTTGCACGATGTCGGCGAGCTGCTGCTGGTGCCGCAGCATTCCGTCGAACGACGTGCCCTCGGCGGCTTCGGTCGTGATGTAGATCTGGCCGGTGTCCTCCGTCGGCAGGAAGCCCTTCGGCACGATCACGAACAGGAAGCCGGTGGCGATGAGAATCGCGGCCGAAAAAACGAGCGAGACGCGCTTGTTCCGCATCACCCAATGCAGAGTCCGCTCGTACAACCCGACGATGCGCTCGTAGATGCGCTCCGTCGCGTTGTAGAAGCGGCCGTGCTGTGCGCCGTGCTGCGGATTGAGAAAGCGGCTGCAGAGCATCGGCGTCAGCGTCAGCGACACGAATCCCGACACGAGAATCGCCACGCCGATCGTGACGGCGAATTCGTGGAAGAGCCGGCCGATGAGCCCGCCCATGAAGAGAATCGGGATGAACACCGCCGTGAGCGACAGCGTCATCGAGAGGATCGTGAAGCCGATCTCGGCGCTCCCCTCGAGCGCGGCCTCCATCGCCGGTTTCCCCATCTCCATGTGCCGGACGATGTTCTCGAGCATTACGATCGCGTCGTCCACGACGAAGCCGACGGCGAGCGTGAGCGCCATCAGCGACAGATTGTCGAGCGAGTAGCCCAGCGCCCACATCACCGCGAAGGAGCCGACGATCGACATCGGCAGCGCCAGGCTCGGGATCACCGTCGCCGACACGTTGCGCAGGAAGAGGAAGATCACCATCACGACGAGACAGAGCGTGAGCACGAGCGTGAACTTCACGTCCCCCACCGACTCCTCGATCCCCAGCGAGCGGTCGAACAGCGTTTCGATCTTGACGCTGGGCGGCAGATCGCTTTGCAGCCGCACCAGCATCTTCTTCACGCCGCGCGTGACCTCGACCGTGTTCGTGCCCGGCTGCCGCTGCACCGCGAGAATGATCGCGCGCGTGCCGTTGAACCAGCTGGCGATCTTGTTCTCCTGCACGCCGTCGACGACCTGCCCCAGCTCGTCGAGATAGACCGGCGCGCCGTCGCGGTAGGCGACGATCACCTTGCCGAACTGCTTCGCGTCCTGCAGCTGTCCGCTCGCCTGTACCGTGTAGGCTTTGTTCGCGCCCCACAAAATGCCCGTGGGCATGTTCACGTTGCCGCTGTTCACCGCCGCCGCGACTTCGTCGATGCCGACGCCGCGATGCGCCAGTGCCTGCGGATCGAGCTGGATGCGCACCGCGTACTTCTGAGACCCGAACACCGACACCTGCGCGACGCCGGGGATCGTCGAGATGCGCTGCGCCATGAACTGCTCGCCGTACTCGTCGAGCTGCGCCATCGGCAGCACGCTCGAGTGGATGACGAGATACAGCACCGGCTGGTCGGCCGGGTTCACCTTCTTGTAGCTCGGCGTGATGATGCCGGGCGGCAGATTGCGCAGCGTTTGCGCGATGGCGGCGTTCACATCCTGCGCCGCGCCATCGATGTTGCGGTCCAACGTGAACTGGATCGTGATCGACGTCGCGCCCTGGCTCGACGTCGAGACCATGTTGTCGATGCCGGCGATGGTCGAGAACTGCCGCTCGAGCGGCGTCGCGACGGCGGCGGCCATCGTCTCGGGGCTGGCGCCGGGCAGCGACGCGCTGACCGCAATGGTCGGAAAATCGACGTTCGGCAGATCGCTCACCGGCAGCTTCCGGTAGGCCATCACCCCGAACGCGAGAATGCCGAGCATGACGAGAGTCGTCATGACGGGGCGTTTGATGAAGGGCTCTGCGATGTTCATGCGCGGCTCAAGGCGTCACGAGTACTGGAAGTCGTGCGGTCGCGTTACAGCGTCGGCGCCGGCCGGATCGCCGGCTCCGCTGGGCGAATATCGACCTTCGCGCCGGCGAAGAGCCGCGACTGGCCGTCGGTGACGACGCGCTCTCCGGCGGCGAGGCCGCGCTCGACGAGCGTCGTGGTACTGTCGATGGATCGGCCCGCCACGACCGCCCGCTGCTGCGCCTTGCCCGACGGGTCGATCACGAAGACGTATGATCCGGTCTGCCCCGCCATGAGCGCCTGCGTCGGCACCGCGATCACGTTCTGCTGCACGAATAGCTGCAGCTGCACGCGCACGAACTCGCCCGGCCAAAGCGCGCCGGTGGGATTGGCGAATTTAGCCTTGAGCAGCACCGTGCCCGTCGTCGTGTCGACCGTGTTGTCGAGGAAGGACAGCGTGCCGATGATCGGACCACTCGAGGCGATCGGTGAGCGCACGGCGGCATCGCCGCGGGATGCAGCGCTCGTCGCGGCGGGCGTCACTCGCACGGGTAGGGAGGCGCTGCGCGCGTAGCTCTGGATCGCCGGAAACTCGCGCGCCGGTACGGCGAAGCGCACGAGGATCGGCTGAATCTGGTTGATGACTACGAGCGTCTGCCCCGCCGCCTTCACCAGATTGCCCTGCTTTACCAGCAAGCCGCCCGTGCGCCCGGTGATCGGCGCGCGGATCGTCGCGTTGTCGAGGTTGAAGCGCGCGTTCTCCACCATCGCGCGATCCGCGTCTACGCTCGCCGATTGAGCGGCCGCCGACGCCTGCGCTTGATCCGCTTGCTGCTTCGTGACGTAGTCTTTCCCGGCGAGCGCCTGATAGCGTTCCGCGTCGCGCGTCAGATTGGTCGCCTGCGCCTTGTCGCGCGCGAGCTGCGCTTCGGCCTGCGACAGCGCCGCCTGATAGGGTCGCGACTCGATGCGAAAGAGGATCTGTCCGCTCTGGACATCGTCCCCTTCGTGGAAGTTGACCGCCGTCAGGATCCCCGCTGCCTGCGACGTCACCGACACGGTCTGCATCGGCTCGACCACCCCGTTCGCGCTCACCACGTACGGTGCGTTCGTGCTCACCGCGTTCGCGACCGTCACCGGCACGGCGGAGACTGGTGGCGGCGCATGCGATGAGCATGCGACGAGAGCGACGGCGGCAACGGCGGCAACGGCGGCAACGGCGGCAACGGCGGCACACGTCGCGCTCGACTGAGCGCGAGACGCGTATGCCGTCGGCCGCGCGCGTACTGCTTTCAGCATTGGGGACATCCCGTCAGGTCCGGTATCGATCGAGTCTCGGGCACATCTCATGTATACGCACGAACGCGAAAAATCCGCGACATGTGCCGGGAGGATGGTCGAAATCGATAGCCGGGGCGTCGGAAAGGCAACGCCCGAAGTGCCGCGGCGGACCGTGTCTCCCCGAGGGAAACAGGTCCCACCGCCAGCGCTTCATCGCCGCGTGCGCACGATTGCTCGATGCGCTACGCGGGCGGAAGTGCTACTGCAGGAACCGATAGAGACCGTACAGGCCGATGAGCCCGCCACCGATGGCGACCGCCGTCCCGCCCTTACCGCCGATGATCAAACCCGTGATCAGCCCGGCCGCGCCGACGCCCATCAGCGCCACGTTCTGCCCGGCGCCCATGTGGCTGTCCTGCTGGATGGTTGCGACCCGCGCGGTGTGCGCAATCGGCGTCTGGAACGCGGCGCTCGCTGCGCCATTCACCGGGCCGGCCGTAGCCGACACCGCTTCTACTGGTGCCGGCTGAACCGGCGCGAGCTGCAGCGGCGCCAACGTGACGGGCGGCGTTGTGAATTGTGTCCCCTGCGCCTGCGCAACCAGCGCGGACGGACCGGCGAGGACGAGCGCGACAAGGCTGGAGCAGAGACCGGACACGAGCGAAAGCTTTCGCATGTTGAATCCTCCGGGGCACGCCACGGCGGCCTCCGGTACGAGTCGCGCCGTGATGGCCACAGGCGCGTACAGCAAACGAGCAAAATACTAGATCATCACGAACAACATCCTCGCATCGCATGTCCTCATCGCACGTCTCGCGCCAATGTGTCAAACAACCTTCTTCTTCGCCGAGAAGGTGAGACATTCACCGGCTGGATGCTACGCAGGCAA
>JALZAE010000660.1 GCA_030948535.1 Gemmatimonadota bacterium
GGCGTCGCTCGCACTGATCATGTTGGCCGGCGCCGCACTGCTCGCCCGAAGTCTCGAGCGGCTGTCGCGCATCGACCTTGGCTACCGGTCCGACCATCTATCGATCGTGATGGTGTCGTGGCCGGCGACGAAATACGACTCACAGCCCAAGGTGTTCGGGCTGGGCGACGCGCTGCTGGCCCGGTGGCGCGCCACGCCCGGCGTCACGTCGCTCTCGCCGATCATCGTCCCGCCGATGATTGGCGCAAATGTCTTCGTCGGGCATCCCGCGCTGGAGGGGCAGACCAAGAGCGAGATCGACGCCAATCCCGTGATCCCGGTCGAGAGCGGCGGCGAGGATTATTTCCGTACGATGGACATCCCGATCCGGCGCGGGCGCGGATTTCTGGCGACCGATCGCGCGAAGTCCGAGCCGATCGCCGTGGTGAGCGAGGCCGTCGCGCGCACCTTATGGCCGCATCAGGACCCGATCGCCAAGCGCATCAAATATTTCTCCGACGACAGCACGGAGTGGCGCACCGTCGTCGGCGTTGCCGGCGACATTCGCTTCCGCGCGCTCCGCGATGCGACGCCGACCATCTACGTCCCCTGGCAACAGACCTACTTTCAGCTCGAGTTCGCGATCCGCACATCGGGCGAGCTTGCGCAAGTGCTGCCCGCGCTCCGCCGGGAGACGCGCGAGGTCGAGCCCGCGCTGAGTCTGTGGTACGCGCATTCGATGGACGACCTGCTCGGCGCGCCACTCTCGCAGCCGAGGCTGAGCGCGTTCCTGCTGAGCGCCTTCGGGATGGTCGCGCTGGTGCTGGCGGCGATCGGGCTGTACGGCGTCATGGCGTCCGTCGTGCGAGAGCAGACGCGCGACATTGGCATCCGTATGGCGCTGGGCGCGACGGCGGGCCGGGTTCGCGGCGAGGTGCTGCGCGAGGCGTTGGTCGTCGTCGGAGTTGGAGCGGTGATCGGAGTAGGCGGCGCGTTGGCGATGTCGCGGGTGTTGAGCTCCCTGTTGTTCGAGGTGAGTCCGAGCGATCCGATCGCCATGATTGGGGCGAGCGTGCTGCTCATCATCGTGGCGGCGATCGCGGCGTACGTGCCCGCTCGACGGGCGACGAAGATCGATCCGGCTGGGGCGCTGCGGGCGGAATGATGAAAATGCGATCGAGAATCGGTTTCGCGCCAATTCTCATCCTTCCATCTTCCGCTACTTGATCAGCCCCGTGAGCCAGTGCAGCACGTTGAGAATGAACTGCGGGTTCTGGCTCGCGGACGGCGCATTCATTCCCATTGGAATTCCGTCGACGCCTTTGCGCTGCGCCGAGAACATCGCCGCTTCGCCGAAGACGGCAACACGGCCCGAGCCGAATCGGATCGCGGCACCTTGCAACAACCCGTCGCCCGAGAGGCGCGCCGTGCTGTCGGAGAACTGCCAAGCGACGACCGGTAGCATCACACGCGTCTTGCGCGGAAGCGCCATGATCGCGCCCGGCCGCGTTCCGCCAACCCATAGCGCTGATCCGGTGAACGACTCGAGCGAATCGATTCGCTCCGCGCTGGTGCGTCCACGAGTGATCGCGTGGTCGAGCAACGTACCATTGGAGCGAGCGTAAACGATCGGGTAGTCGCCCGTGCGTGGGTCGACCTCGCCCCACAGTGCGAAGCCGTTGGCGAAGTGGATGCCGAGCGCTTCCGCGAGATCGCTCGCGGCACCGGCGAAGGGCATATGGTCGGCGATGAGGAGGAGCGAGCCGCCTCGGCGCACCCAGGACGCGACGGCGGCGATCTCATCGGGCTGGAATGCGGAGAGCGCGGGCAAGCGCCAGTTTGCTATCTGCTCGTTGCGCTCGTCGAGCGCGTTGGCGATGACGAGCACGCGGCCCTGCGAGAGCGACACGCTGTCTAAGCGCGCGCGGCTTGCCACGACGCGGTAGCCATCGGCGCCGAGCAATTTCGCGAAGGGCCGATACCGTCCGGACACGGTGTGAAAATTGTGGTGCGCTTCGTCGATCATGACGATCGGTCCGCTCGCCGGACGATATGCCGGAGGTAAACGATGCTTCGGGACGAAGAGCGTATCGACGACTTGGCGCGCCTCGCCCTTCGGCACGCTGTCAGTGGTTCGCGCCTGGGCGTCGAGTCGTCCAGCGTGCGGAAGAAGGAGCGCGATGACCGCGAGCAGCGCTGGTTGGATCGCAGAACGACGTTTCACCTGCGACAAACCGAGTTCACGTCGTTCCATCGCTTCGCTCCATTGTTGCGCTGCGTGACTGGTGCAATCTCCGAATCCGCGAAATCTTTGATGGAGCTGTTTGACGTCTCTCCTGACCGAATTCGAAGATGAGATCGCCCGGCCTTCCCTGGAAGGTCGATGTCCCCACTCCGAGAGATCCGATGCGCCTTTGTACACGTGTCCTAATCGTCTTCTCCCTCACGCTAGCGATGGCGGCCTCGATCGCTCCGGCGCGAGTGGCCGGCGCGCAGGCCACGACCCCGGCGATCGACAGCCTCAAGCTTCGCATTCGTCATCTCATCGACTCGGCGCACGCGCCGTCGGTGGCGGTCGCCGTGTCGAAGGGCGGCAAGATCATCTGGGAGGAAGGCTTTGGGTACGCCGACATCGCGTCGCACACGCCAGCGACCGCCACCACGCTTTACTCGATGGCGTCGATCAGCAAGCCGATCACCGCGACCGGCCTCATGAAGCTGGTCGAGGCGGGCAAGGTCGACCTCGACCGGCCGGCGAACGACTACCTCGGCAAGGGGAAGATCACCGGACTCGCCGGTGACGCGCGCGCCGCGACGGTGCGTCGCGTGATGAGCCACACCGCCGGGCTGCCGCTTCACTATCGATTCTTCTACGACGGCAGCTCCGAGCGCCGGCCGAGCATGGACGAAGCGATCAGCCGATACGGGATCGTCGTCTATCCGCCGGGTGACGTCTATAACTACTCGAACCTCGGCTACGGCATCGTCGAGGAGATCATCGCGCATGTCTCCGGAAAGCCATACGAGGAATACATGCGCAACGAGGTTTTTCTCCCGCTAGGGATGCCGACGACGACCATCAGCACGGGGAAAGGACTGCAGCACGCGGCGACGCGTTACGACGGCAAGCTCGAGCCGATCGCGTTCTACGACTTCGATCACCGCGGCGCGTCGGCCGTGTATACGAGCGCGCACGAGCTCGTGCGCTTCGGGATCTTCCATCTAAGGGATCATCTCGCCGACCAGACGCGCATCCTCAAGGACTCGACGATCGCCGCGATGGAGCGGCGCTACACGCCGGGCGACACGATCACGGGTTACGGACTCGGCTGGGGCATCGACGATTCGAACGGCTTTCGGATCGTCTCGCACACCGGCGGGATGCCGGGCGTGAGCACGATTCTCTTTCTCTATCCGGCCGAAGACATGGCCATCGTCGCGCTGACGAATCAGAGCAGTCGCATCGCGCTGGACGTCACGCTAGAGATCGCGCGCGCCGTGCTCCCGCCCAGATACGTCGCGATGATGGCCGACACTCGTGCGCGCGAGCGCGCTCGCCCGCGACAGTCGTTCCTCGCGCCGGCCGAGTTGATGGGCGAATGGGCCGGAACGCTTCGCACGTACGAGGGAACGGTGCCGCTCGCGCTGCAGATCAAGTCCGACGAGGTACGCGTGCGGCTCGGCGAGCGCGAGCAGTGGACAGTGCTCAAC
>JALZAE010000140.1 GCA_030948535.1 Gemmatimonadota bacterium
TGCCCGGGGAGCTCACGCGTCGAGAAATCGTGGCGGCGAACGGCGTCGAGGGTGTCGATCAGCTCGCGGCCAGGCGCGACGAATCGTACGCGATGGCGGTCGTCCGACTCACCCCCGCCGACGGCGCCGCGCGGAGTACCCCTGCGAGCGGCCCGTTGCTTGAGACCAGCGCCTCCGATTCTGCCGAGCGTGAGCGGTATACCGAGGATGCGCGAGCGACGATCGAGAAAGGGGAGATCGAAGCCGTGTAAATTGTGATTCTCGATGACGTCGGGATCGGCGGCGCGCACGCGCTCCATGAGCTGGCGAATCAGCGCCGCCTCGGCGGCGTCGCCCTCGGCCGCGGCCTCGAGCACTTCGGTCTCGCCGGTGTGGTAGCGGATCGAGATCATGAAGATGCGATCGCGCCGGGCGTCGAGTCCCATCGTCTCGAGATCGAACTGCAGACGATGCACTTCGTCGAATGGGAGATCGCGAAAGTAGGTGCGACCCGTGGCAACGAGGTACTGCTCCTCCGGCGCGAGCGCGAGCACGCTGTGCTTCGGCAGGTCGCCCAGATGTCCGATGCGCTCGCCTAGGCGCGCGGATGCGCCGCGCAGAACGGCCGTTGCCAGCGCGCGACCGTCATCGGCACTAACGAGATAGCGCAGAGCGCCAGGCCCATGCAACTCGCGATAGCGGATGCTCGTCGCTGTATCATCGTCTCGGCCCAGCTGCGCGCCCAGGTGCAGCAGATCGTCGATGCGATCGAGCAGCAGCCAGGGCCGAAAGCACTCCTCTTCGCGCACGAGCGTGCCTGTCGCCGGAATGCGGCGCCAGACCGTGGCGCGGCCGTCGGGATCGGCGTAGATCGAGACAATGCCGGGCGTGGGATCCCAGCCCCAAATCCACTCTTCGGGGCCACGGCTCGCGGTCTCGACTTGGCCTGCCATCCCGCAATTTACCGATGTCGCGCGATCCATCGCCGACCGGATCTGCGGAAAAATGGAGGTCACCGACGAGCTCGCTCATGTCGCGCCGGAGGATGGCCTTCGCCAATGATCGCGCACAATCTTTGCAAAGCGGTTGACGCACTCTTGATCGCGGAGCGGCCATGCCCATGATCCCTGTCGTGATTTATGTTGTCCTCGTCGTCATCCCAGCGCTGATCAGGATGGTGGCGAAGTAGCCGCGCGTCTGTCTCATTCCTCTCTCGTTGCGTTACATCACTTCTGCCGGAGCACGCCATGCACATCGCCGTCCTTGTCCTCGTCGGCATCGCTCTCATGTGCTACTCGAAGAGCGCGTACTAGTTGACCCGACGTCGCCTGCAGTGCGCGAAAAAAAAACGGGCGCCCCGACTTCGGGCGCCCGTTTGACTTGACCTGTGCGCGCTCTCCAATAGCGAACCGCGATAACCAGCGGAAGCACCGCCACGTCCCTTGGCGTACCGCCGTCTTTATCAGAAACCGTCGGCTCGTCGATAGGAATCGACAGGAGGCCACTCGATGAAAGCGTACATCATGACGACGGGAGTGCTCTTCGGCCTGCTCGCACTCGCGCACGTCGGGCGTGCGATCGCCGAAGGATGGGGCGTCGCGACGAGTCCATTTTTCATGCTGACCACCGTCCTCGCCGCCGCGATGTCCGTGTGGGCCTGGCGCGTCCTCAGATTGATGGCGCGACCGTAGCGGCGACCAGCGCGCGCAACACCGCGCGAATCGCCTCGGCGAGCGCCGGAGTGGCGGCGATTCCGTTGGCGTCGAGCGATCGATCGAGAATCGGAATCCGCACCGTCGCACCCGGCGGAAAATTCGCCGACATCGTCGTCAGAATCTCGACGAGCTGCGCATGTGCGTGCACGGAGCTCACCGAGGGATTGATCAAGCCGACCGGCTTACCCGGGAATTCGACGCTGCTCACCATCCAGTCGAGCGCGTTCTTCAGCGTGCCGGGCACACCGTGCGCGTATTCCGGGCTCGAGATGAGCACCGCGTCCGCCTCGCCGATCCGCGCGCGCAGCTCGGCGACAGGCGGTGGAAGCACCGCACCATCGGAATCCAGATCGGGATTGAAATGCAGGAGCGAGCCGAGTCCGTCGTAGACAATGACGTCCACACCGGCCGGCGCGACCAGTCGCGCGGCATTCACTATCGCCGTGTTCGACGACGCCGGCCGGAGGCTTCCAGAGATCGCAGTAATTTTCATGGCCTGAGATTTACGCTGCGCTGACATTCACAGTTCCCACGCGATGGGCGCGACAACCAATTGAAGCACCGCGATGTCGAAAGGGGCGTCAGTTGGTTGTTGTGGCGAATGAGGTGAAAGGAGCGCCGGGATCTCTCGGCCCAACCACACCCCACACCCGACACCCCACCCCCTTCTCCCTCGGAGGTAACGCGTGTCGATTCGAACGTCGCTGGCGTTGATGGGAGGCTTGCTCCTGGCATCGGCCCCCTGCGTAATCGCCCAAGCCCCTAAGTCCACGACGGTGGACATCCCGCATCTCGCGTACGGAAGTATGCGCTCCCCAACGGCCTCACGGTCATTCTGAATCCGGAGCCATCGACGCCGCGGATCTCTTCGGACGGCTGAGGGCAAAGAGCAGCCGCAGATTTACGCGGATGCACGCAGATGGACGTCGCGCGGGTGGAGCGTTGGATGCCATCTGGCGGCAAAAAGGTTTTGGAGAAAAACAACGGCGAGCACACTTCCCCAGTCGGAATGGTGCTCGTTGCTGTATCTGCCTCCATCTGCGATAATCCGCGGCTGCCCTGTTCTTTCAGTTTGCCGAAAACAGGCGAATAGCCGCGGCCTGCTCTCGTATTTGCTGTGATACGTATGGTTGTTACCGTGAAGGACCGCTACCGCTCGCGTGGAGAGATCATGCCCGCCGCAACAACCGCCGCCGTCGGTCAAGAGCTTGTTTCGCACTGCCCCGCCGGCAAGAACATCGAGGCGATCGAGAAGCTGTACTCGCCGACTCTCGTCTTCTACAACATGCCGGGGGCGTGAGGCGCGGCCATGGAAGTCGACCCGATGGAATCAGTCGAGCGGGCGGACGAGGACGGTGAAGCCGAGGCGAGTCCAACGCAACGGAAACGCGACCGCCTCAACAGTTGGGTCGCGATCACCATCGCCCTGCTCGTGACCTTCACCGGCATCTGCAAGGTCAAAGACGACAACATCGTCCAAGCGATGCAGCAGGCGCAGGCCGACAAGATCGACCAATGGTCGTTCTATCAGGCGCGCAACATCCGTGAGGAAGTCGCCGCCGCCAGCGCCGTGCAGCTCCGCTTGCAGCGTGCCACCGCGCCGGCGAACATCCGTGCGGCGTACGACAGCGCCATCGCTCGCTACGACAGCCTCGTCAGGGACCAGCACGACAAGCGCCTGAAAGTTCGCGCCGACGCCGAGCAGTCGCAGAAGAGCTACGACGCCCTGAACTATCGCGATGATCAGTTCGACCTATCGGACGCGTTGATCGCGATCGCGGTGTCGATGCTCGCCATGACCGCGCTCACCCACAAACGCTGGCTGTACTATCTCGCGCTGGTGCCCACCCTGCTCGGTGTGTTGATGGGGTTGGCGGGACTGTTGGCTTGGCATCTCCATCCGGACGCCATCGCGCGTTGGTTGTCCTGATCGCCGCTCACGGTGCAAGCGTGAAATCGAAGGCATTGGTCATGTCGCTCGCGCGCGCGTCACGCGTACTAAGCGGCGCGAGAACCCAGCGATGCTCGATCAGCGCCAGGATCGAGGTGGTGTCGTAAATCGTGTGGTCGACGAAGCCCTTCCGCGCGAACGGCGAGATGACGATCGCCGGGACCCGGGTGCCCGGCCCGAACCGATCGGTGCGCGGCGGCGCGACGTGGTCCCAGAACCCGCCGTTCTCGTCGTACGTGATGATGATCGCCGCGTCCTTCCAGTTCGGACCATTGCGTATCGCGTCGATCAGCTCGATGACGTGTTTCTCGCCGGTGAGCACATCGGCATAGCCCGGATGCTCGTTCTGCTCGCCGATCGGCTTCACGAAGGAGACGCTGGGCAACGAGCCGTCGCGCGCCGCACGGACGAAGTCTGTTTCGTCCTTGAGGTGCGCCGCGCGTCCGGGCGTGCCGTCGGCAAAGCGCGCGAAGTACGTGAAAGGCTGATGGTGATACTGGAACGCCGAATCGGCGTGGCCGGCCACGGCGTCGTTCCAACCGCCGGCGTACCAGGCCCACGTGATGTTCTTCTCGTCCATTCGGTCGCCGATCGTCGGCATCGTCTGATTCGGCATCCGGTCGGCGGGCTTCGACCAGGGCGCGTGCGGCGAGTTGACGGAGTAGATCGTGTTGATCGCCAGACCCTCGGGCGAGACGGCGCCATCGTGCTCGAGGAATCCCGCCGCATCGAAGCGCGTGACGAGCGACCGCGGCGCGTTCGGGAAGACCGGCATCGTCGCGGCCACCAGCCAGATGTGGTTGAGGAACGAGCCGCCAAACGCCGCGTGAAAGAATCGGTCGCACAGCGTGTATTTCTGCGCCTCCGCGGCAAGCGGCAGTCCCGCGGTCGGGTAGTAGCCCATCGTCAGACCTTTCGCGTCGCTCACCGCGACGAAGCGATCCATCTTGCCGCCGTCGATCTGCGCTTGCTCCTGGTAGAAGCGATGCACGAGGTCGACGGTGGGCTTGTCGCTGGATACGTATCGCGTGATGTCGAACGGCGCATTCGGTAGCGTCGGCGGAAATGGCGCGCTGTCGGCTTGCGGCAGCACTGTGTACGGCACGCCTTTCACGTCGATCTGCGGCGGCCGCGACGTCGTCGCCGCCGGCGAGGCGAGTCCTTCGGCGCCGGGAAATTGGCCGTACAGGTTGTCGAAGCTTCGATTCTCGAGATAGATGACGACGAGGTGCTGAATGCGCGTGAGTCCGAAACGCTCCCGCTTCTCCGCGCCGGTGTCGAGGCGCGGCGGCGATGAGGCGCATGCGCCGGCCAGAACCGCGGCGGCGATAGCGAGCAGCGTGTTACGAGTGCGCATTGAATCTCTTCGTCTGTGGGAGAGCGCAGATTGATTCGCGGCTACGGCAGTCTGAACACGCTCAGCTGAGGATGCATCCCCGCCGGTAGCGCGCCGCCGCCGGCAGCCTTGAACCGCACCGTGATCGTCGCCGATGATGCGGGCGCGGTCAACGTGTAGAACGACATCGTGCCCGGCACCATCGAGGCCGAGATGGTCCCTGTCAGCGGCGTGGTCACGATGGGGAATGCCCGCGGGACATCGGCGCTCGGCCCAGCGGCGTTGAACAGCGCTTGATACATCCTGCGCAACGTGCGCGAGTTGAAGCGGTCGCGCGCCGGGATCGAGCTTTTCGCCACGCCGACGATGGAGTCGGTGTAAAGCGAGAGACTGAAGTCGCCGAACAACGACTGGAAGGACTCGCCCGCGGCCGCGGCGATGTTCCGCGTGCCGGTCAGGCTGCTCTGCTCGAGGAGCTTGTAGAAGTTCGCACCTTTCTGATCGCCGAGCCATCGCAGCAGCAGCCAATCCCCACCGCGCCAGTTGAGGCCGCCGTCCGCATCGGAGTGCAACGTGACGGTGGTCGTGTCCGTCTTCAGCAAATACTTGTACGAATCGAAGAGCAGGCCGTTGATGAATCCTTGCGACGAGTCTGGAAAAAGTTGATTCGGATTCGTCCGGCCGCTGGGAGGCGGGAATCGCTGCTCGTAGTAGATCGAGCCAAGCTCCTCCGCCACGAGGCTCAACCCCTCGTCCAGCCAGCCTTCCTCTCCCGCGCCGCCACGGGCAATGGCGTGCTGCGAAAAGTTGATCAGGTGCTGCAGCTCGTGCAGGAACGTTGCCGGCGCGATGTTCAGCAGCGACGAAACGCTGTGCGTGCAACTCACCGTTGCTCCAGGATCGGGCACCAGCCCGAAATAGATCTCACCCTGATTCGAGTTGGTGCTCGTGCTCGACAGATCGAAGCCGTCGAAGAACCCCGCGATGAAGCCCTGCGATGCGCATTGCGCCGCCGGCGTGAGCGAGTTCACGGTCGGCGACAGCAGCACGATCAGACGTGAGTTGCCGTCGATGTCCGATGGCGGACCGAATGCGGCGACGTCGATCGCATACAGCGTCTGGTCGAACAGCTGTCCGAAGCCGTTGAGCTGGTCCGTACTGAACCCGTTCGCCGGGGCGAGCGTGTCGATGTAGATGAGGATGTTCGCGCCCGTATAGAGCAGCCGCGCGCTCACGGTGACGAAGTTTGGATTGTTCGGGTCGAGCGAGGAGATCACCCGGAAATCGCGTAGGCTCCCCGGTGCCGGCAGTCCGCCGGGCTGAACCGATCGGCGGATGGACCGCGAGAACGAGCCGGACGCCGAACCGAAGAAATTCCAGCGCCCGCTCGACACCGCGGCGCGCTCGGCCAGGCGGAGCGACGCGTCGAAACGCATCTGTAGCGAGTTGCTTCGCGCCATGCGCGCGAACGTTTCCGGCGACGATGCCACTCCGACGCCGCTCTCTGACGGGGCACTGCGCTGTGCTTGTACCGATGCCGCGACCGTGTTCGCCGCGCCGATGGTGTAGGCGATCGCCGCCTTCGACACATTGCCGGCCGCGAACTGCGGCACGACGAGATACGTGGCGCCGTTCCCGGCGAGCTGCACCATCGTGCCACCTGAGGAGCAATCGAGCGTCGCAGCTCCCAGCGCCGGCACTGTCACGACGCCTCCTGCCCCGCACACCTGTTCCGTCACCGGTGCCGTCGCGTCGGAGGAATGGCCGCAAGCTTGAACCGCGGCGCCAACTAGCGTCGCAGCGACCATCGCCGCGATGCGCCGCCGGCTGGCGGACGAGAACGGAAGAGGCGTCATGACAGATTCCTTCGCGCAGGGACGCAGGATTGATACGTCGATTGAGAATGCGTTGGCGGATGTCGTGCCGCAACTCGCCAGCCTCGAGCGTCGGCTCATCAACCCCTCATACCCCGAGCCTCGCGAAAAAGCGTCGACAGGCTCCGCGGTACGTCCCCTGCATTATGCCCGCCGACTGAACTACGCACACTGACGTATGTCACGCGATCGCCGCCGCGCCGAAGTTGGGTGTGACGCTCAACTTCGACACTGAGGAGCCTGCATGTTCTCGTTCCGTTCTCGCTCGACAGCGGTGCTCGCGGTGGCCGGAGCAATCCTCATCGGCGCTTCGGCTGCGCACGCGCAATCCACGTCACGCAACTTGATACTCCCCTTCGTCGGGTCCGCGCCCGAGACGGGTCTGCAATATGGCGCGACCGCGTATCGTCTCGAGCACCTCGGCGACTCGGCGACCCGCGCGACGTCGTACCAACTCTTCGCGAGCTCGACCGCCAAGAGCCAGCTGCGCGCGTACTTCGAGCTCGACCGGTGGACGACGCGCAACGACTGGCACTTCATCGGCCACATCGAGTGGGAGCGATTTCCGCTCACATACTTTGGAACCGGCGATCGCACGCCGAAGTCCGCCGAAGAGGCATACACGCCGCGCGGAATCATCGGATGGGCCACGGTGCAGCGCCGAGTCGCCGGGCCGCTTTACGTGCTGGCGGGCTATCGCTTTCAGGATCTCGACATCGTCAAGACGACCCCGGACGGCGCGCTGCGCGATGGCTCCATTCGCGGCAGTCGCGGCAGCCGCGTCGGCCAGCTGCAGGCGGGCGCGCTGTGGGACTCGCGCGACGACGCCTTCGCGCCCTACACCGGCACCTTCGTTCAAGTGACGGGATCGCTCGCCGCCAACGCGTTCGGGTCGGCGTTCGACTTCCGTCGTCTCGTACTCGACGCTCGCCATTTCGTCTCGCTCGGCGGCCGTCGGGTGCTCGCGTTTCAGGGAGTCTATGAAGGGACAGGGGGCGCCGCGCCCTTCGATCAGGTCTCCCTCGTTGGAAATTCGAGCTATCTGCGGGGCTACGCGACGGGCCGGTATCGCGACATGCATCTCGCCACGATACAGGCGGAGCTTCGCGCACCGATCATCGGGCGTCTGAGCGGCGCGGCGTTCGCCGGCGCAGGTCGCATCGCGCCGCGCGCCAGCGATCTCACCTCGAGCAGTGCGCGAACGCTGCCCTCGTACGGTGGCGGCGTCCGATGGCAGCTCTTCGCCGGATCGCGGAACCTCATCCGGTTGGACTACGCCCGCGGGGTCGGGCAGTCCGGGATTTATCTGGGACTCAACGAAGCGTTCTGAGACTCACTCGTGCGCGTGGGCGCGGTTCGGTCACGGCGCGCGACATCGGCTAGCTCGCCGCGCGACTCGACGCCGAGCTTCGCGAAGATGTTGCTGAGGTGCGTGCTCACCGTGCGCGGTGAGATTCCGAGCACCTTGGCGATCTCCTTGTTCGACTTTCGCGACGCCACGAGTCGCGCGATCTCGAGCTCGCGCGTGCTGAGCGAGCCGGCGAGATCGTCGTCGGCGGCATTGCCGCGCGACTTCGGCTCGCGCTCTTTCGGCGTCGCCGGCACGCGGCCGCCGAGCGCCTTGATATCGTCGCGCGTGATCTCGACATCCGCCTTGGCGCCGAGCGCGGAAAAGACGAGATAGACGTTGCGCAGCTCGTTCAGCGCCCCGTCTCGATCCCCGACGGCGTTGAGCGAGATCGCCAGTTCGCGCCGCATTCGTGAGCTGTCGTGGACGAACGGGACGGCCTCCAACGCTTCGATCGCGCTTCCCAACAGCACGATCGCGCGCTCGTGATCGCCGCGCAGACGTGCGATGATCCCTTCGCCCGCGTTGGCCCACGCGAGACCGAGCCGCTGTCCGAACCGCGAAGAGTCGCGACGAAGACGGCCGGCATAACTCTCCGCGCGCGCCACGTACTCGGGCATCGACTGCATCGCGCCCATGCGCAAGCACGCCTCGCCCGCGATCGGCACCAACCGATAGATCGCCCACACGACATAGCCAATGCGATCGGCGAGCTCGATACCGGCTTCACTGATGCGCACCGCCTGCTCGAACTCGCCGGCACCCAGATGACAGTAGGCGAGTCCCATGTGCGCGGCGAGCACGGAGTGGACGTCGCGGTCGCGTTTGTCCGTGCCGGCGCCGCTCAATGCCCAAGCCTCGTCGGCGTACGTGCGGCCTTTCGTCACGTCACCGCGTGCGACGTGCACCACCGCCGTCCACACCAACAACCTCGGGAGCAGCGCGCGCTGGCCGAGCAGTCGCGCCAAGGCGATCGCGCGCTCGGCGACCGCCAACGCGCTATCCCATTCGCCGACGGCAAAGCGAAACTGAATCGCGATTTCGGCGATCCACAGGCCGAGCACCGGCGACCGGAGCTGCTCCGCGAGCTTCTCCCCTTCGGTGAGATGGTGCTCGATGTCCGACGAGTCGCCGGTGAGGCCGCCGAGCATGGCCAGTGCCCAATGCGCGGTGAGCGCGAGATAAGGCTGGCCGGCTTCAGTTGCCAGCTCGAGCACGCGACCGCCTTCGCTCTTCGCGCGCTCGGGCGATCCCGTCCACAGATGCAGCAGCAGCTGCGCGCGATACACGCGCGCCAGGAGCGCGCTGTCGGCGGTGTCGCGCGCCAGACCGCCGGCCGCTTCGATTTCCCGCTCGGCCGCCGCCGGATCGCCGAGCACATGGTAGCACATCCCCTTTGCTAGACGCAGCGCGGCCATGCGTGTGCGCTCCCCGGCGCGAGTCGCGGCCTCGAGCCCGACATCGAAGTGGGCGAGCGCCGCTTCGTGTCGGCCCGACCAGTGCGCGGCGAGTCCGGCACGGCGCTCGATGTCGGCAACGCGCGCCTGGTCGCCGGCTCCGTCGTTCGCCGCCTGCGCCGCGCGTAGCGCCCGCTCCCAGAGCGATTGCGCGACATCGTACTCGCCGAGTCGTTGCCGCGCTTGCGCGAGATCTTCGACGAGGGCCGAGTCCATAGCGAGCCCGGCCTCCGCTCCGGCGCGCTCGCCTTGGT
>JALZAE010000671.1 GCA_030948535.1 Gemmatimonadota bacterium
AGATTCAGTTCTTCGACTACATCTGGCCTGCGTACATGCAGCTGCGCGACGAGCTCGCGACGATGCGCTGGCGCTCGAACAACTCCTTCAGCTCGCCGGTCGTGGTGCGCGTGACGTACGGCGGCTACATCCGCGGCGCGATCTATCACTCGCAGACCGGCGCGTCGCTCTTCACGCACTGCCCCGGCCTTCGGGTGATCTGCCCGGCGACGGCGCTCGACGCGAACGGCCTGCTGCGCACGGCCATTCGATGCGACGATCCGGTGATCTTCCTCGAGCACAAGCATCTCTATCGGCAGACGTACAACAAGAGCGCGTATCCCGGTCCGAACTTCATGATTCCCTTCGGCAAGGCGAAGATCGTGCGCGAAGGTACCGACGTGACGGTGGTGACCTACGGCGCCACGGTCCAGCGCGCTTTCGCTGCCGCGAATCAGATCGCCGAGCAGGGGATCAACGTCGAGGTGATCGACCTTCGCTCGCTGTCGCCGTGGGACGAAGAGGCGGTGTACGCCAGCGTGAAGAAAACCAATCGCGTGATCGTCGCCTACGAGGATTCGATCTCGTGGGGCTATGGTGCCGAGATTGCGGCTCGCATTGCCGATGAGTGCTTTGCGTGGTTGGATGCCCCGGTGAAGAGAGTGGCCAGTACGGACACCTTCGTGGGGTACGCGCCGCAACTCGAAGACGCCATCCTACCGCAGGTTGAGGATTTTCGCAGAGCGTACGAGGAGATCGTGAAATTCTGAGAACTGTTCGTGAGTTGCAAAGACATCAGAGGTCAGATGTGCAGTTGTCTAACATCTGACGTCTGACATCTCGAACTCAGTCATCAAACAACTAGTTCTGCCTTACCCAGTCTTCGCTCGCCATCGTCTTCGCCACCTTGTTATCAAACACGATCTTCTCGTACGTAAACGACACCTCTTCGTACT
The DNA here is from genome assembly GCA_030948535.1 of Gemmatimonadota bacterium. Taxonomy (GTDB): domain Bacteria; phylum Gemmatimonadota; class Gemmatimonadetes; order Gemmatimonadales; family Gemmatimonadaceae; genus JALZAE01. The sequence goes on from JALZAE010000671.1 coordinate 936, forward strand.
CGTGCGGATCGCCGCTCGGGCTCGTGCGCTTCACCCTCTGAACGCTCGCGACGCGCACGTAGGTGAGCTTCACTTCGTGATGCACGCCGTTGGGGCCAGTGGCGACGAACGTCATCGAAGGAATGACTTCGCCCGTCGAGAGTGACTGCTTGAGCATCGGCGACGATTTGTCGATCTCCTTGACGATGATGAGCGGCTGGTACTGCCGCTTGCCGCTCGCTTGTCCGGTGGCGACGTCCCGAGGTGACTTCACCTCGTACTGAAAGGACAGCGGCTTCAACTTCATCGCCTCACCCTGCCCTTCCATGGAGGCGGTGTAGCTCCAGCCGGGCTTCAGCACCGCCGGCGCCACGACCTGTGCGACTTTCGCCGGCGTCGCCACCACCGCGGTTTCGGCGACCTTCGGGGGCTTCTGCGCGGCGAGCGGCACAGGTACGACGACAGCCGACAACAGGAGGCTGGCTCCGAGTCGTGATCTCATCAGTTGCGCTCCGTTCAGTGGGGGGGCTGCGCGTGCTGCGGGTGCTACGGCCGGATCTCGATCCGAGTACCGACCCGTACGCTGCGCCAGATCTCCTCGATCTCGGCATCAGTGACCGCGATGCAGCCGAACGTCCAGTCGTATTCCCGGTGCGCCGCGCCAACGTAGCCTTGGCCATTCGGCAGACCGTGAATCATCACGTCCCCACCCGGCGATTCGCCGCGCCGCGCGGCGCGCGCGCGGTGCGCCGAGTCCGGATAGGAGATGTGCAGCGCCAAGTGATATTGACTCTGCGCCACACGTTGATCGATGGTATAGACGCCTTCGGGGGTCCGCTTGTCACCGGCGCGCTCTTTGTCGCCAACCGGGTTCGCGCCGAGCGCGACGGAATAGGTGCGAACCGGACGGCCCGCCCGGTAAAGCGTCAATCGGTGACGGCCTTTCTCAACCACGATACGATCAGCGACGAGCGCGCCGGTGCGAGGTCCGGTCTCGGGGCGGGCGGAATCGATTGCCGGCGGATGTCCCACGGCCAGCAGGGTGAGGAGGGCGGCGAGGACCATCGAGAAACCCAAGTGGAGGGAAGCACGCGCCTGGCAGCGGCGACAGTGCTCATTGGGGAGAACGCGTCAGTTGTGGCGGGAGTAACGTCGAACGACTATGGGGCCCTGCTAATCAGTGGAAGCGATGGGCGCGGGGCCGCGGCCAAAGAACTTCCATAGGAAGTACGCTGGCACGCCAACCAGCAGCACAATCAGTCCCACTCCCGCGGTCCTTGGCTGCGTGATCATCGTGTTGAGCACGATCGCCACCGCCGATGCCACAAAGAGTATCGGCGTCAGAGGGTAACCAGGCACACTGTAGGGGCGAGCCGCGCTTCCCGCCTTCCTGCGATACACGAAGACGCTCGCCGCGCCGAGGCCATAGAAAATCCACGCCGTGAACACCACGTACGTGAAGAGCTGCTCGAACTTTCCCGTCGCCGCGAACAAAATGCCGAGCGCCGTCGTGGCGATGATGGCTACGGCGGGCGTCTGAAAACGTGGATGCACGTCGGCCAGGCTGCGAAAGAAGAGCCCGTCGCGCGCCATGGCATAGAAGACGCGCGGCATCGTGAGCACGGTGCTGTGCGCGGCGCTGAACATCGAGACGACGATCGTCGCGGCGATGAGCTTGCCCGCGCCGCTGCCGAGCTTCGCCCCGACGGCATCGGCCGCAATGCTCTGCGAGTGCGCGGCCGCCGCCGGTCCCAACGCGGCGATGTACGCGACGTTCGCGAGCATGTAGATCCCGACGAGCACCGCCGTCCCGATGACGATGCCGCGAGGAAATGTTCGCTGCGGATCCGCGGTCTCTCCAGCGGAGAATGTCACCCACTGCCATCCCTCATATGCCCAGAGGATGCCGACCATCGCGACACCGGCACCGGCGAAAACCGACGGCGGCGTCTCGATCGCCCCCACGGGCGTCGCGTTGGTGACGCCGCCCAGTCCGGACAGCGCGATCAGCACGACACTCAGGACGACGATCACCCCTACTTTGATGACAGTGCTGACGTTCAAAAGGTTGGCGCTCTCGCGCGTTCCGATGACGTTCACCGCGCCGAGCGCGGCGACGATGAGCACCGCGACGATCTTTGCCGTCAGCGGGGTGAGCGGCAACAGCTGCGACAGATACGAGGTCGACGCCACCGCGAGCGTCGCGATCGTCGCCGGTCCGATGACGAAGAAGAGCACCCAGCCGTAGAGAAATGCCGGGAGCGGTCCGAACGTATCGCGTATGTAGATGTAGATCCCACCCGCCTGCGGCTGCGCCGCGCCCATCTCCGCGTACGTCAGCGCGCCGAAGAGCGACAGCACTCCGCCGAACAGCCACACGCTCAACGACGCGCCGATGCTGCCGGTGAGGCGAAGTGTCTGCGCGGGGATGATGAACACCCCCGAGCCGATCACCGTGCCGACCGTCAGGAAGATGAGGTCGCGGACGTTGAGCGTGCGCTGTAACGGCACGCTCACGGCCTCCCGAAGAGACCCTTCAGCTTTTTCTTCGCGGCTTCGGCGGCATCCTGTTTTGCCTTTTCCTTCGCCGCGTCCTTCGCCGCATCGGTCATCGACTTGGATGAATCCGTGCCCATCTTGCCGGGCATGGCGCCGTCCGCGCCCACCGCCGGCTGGGCCGTCGGTAGATCGACCGAGGTATAGCCGGCGGGCATCTCGAAGACAGAGTTCGGAATGTCAGCCTTGCTGATGCTCGTGATCTCGTAGGTCATGTTGCTGGTGCGCGCCGTTCCCTTGTCGTCGGTCGAGGTGATGTCCATGACCGTCTTGAGCGGAACACCATTCACCTTCTTGAACGCGTCGGCCGACTGCTTGCTCAGCTCGGCGAAGGCGTTCGCGTTGCCGAGCATGCGGCCCATGGTCTTCGACATGTTCGTGAACGGATTGAGCAGATCGGCGAGGCCCGTCGCGACGTAGATCTCGCTCGAGGTACTGCTCGCCGTCTCCGAGCCGCGTCCCATGACGCTCATCTTCATCGAATAGCTCTGCGTCATGTGCCACTTCGTCGTCGGGTAGCCGAGCATCGTTCCGCCGGGACCGACCTTCTCGATGTCCGTCTTGAGATCCTTGATCTCCATTTTGATCATGCCGCTGACGGCGGTCATCATGCCGCCCATCGCATCGGAGCCGAGGGTGAAATACTGCTTCTTGTCCGGATCGACGATCGTCATCGAGCCATCGTTCTTCACGATGATGTAGCCCGAGGTGCCGCCGAGCATCTGAAGACCCGCCTGGCTGCCTGGATCGAAGTCAAGGCGGGCTTGGCTGCCGGCGACCTGTCCCTTCCCCGACGTCGGCTTGCCGTTCGGCATCGTCGACGTCATGCGAAAGGTGTAGACGATGCCGGGCGTGAAGGGGCGCGGCGTGGTGGGCGCGTCGCCGGGGCGCGCGGCGAGTGCGATGGCGGGAACTGCGAGAACGAGCGCAGCTCGGATGGCGCGGCGCGAATGATGGACTGGCATGGTGACTCCTCTCGAGGCGGGGACGGAGTCCGACAAGTAACCCGTCGTCACTTACGACGGCAAGAGCAGCTACGGCTGCGGTCGCTCGAAGACCACCTTGCCGCCGACGACGGTCATGGCGATGCGCGCATCGCGGATCTGTTCGTGCGCGATGCGTGTGAGATCGCGGTCGATGATCACGAAGTCGGCGAGCTTACCCTTCTCGAGCGATCCCTTTCGCGATTCGTCGAAGGACGCGTACGCCCCGCCGGTCGTGTACGCGCGCAGCGCTTCCTCGACGGTGATCTTCTGCTCCGGCACCCAACCGTTGGGATTCTTGTCGTCGAGCGTCCGGCGGGTGACCGCGGCATAGATCCCTTCGAGCGGCGTCGCCGGCGCGACGAACCAGTCGCTGCCGAAAGCGAGATGGGCTTTCGAATCGAGCAGCGAGCGGAACGCGTACGTCGTCTTCGCGCGCTCGGCGCCGATGACTTTGTCGGCCCAGCGACCGTCGTCGATGGCGTGATACGGCTGCATGCTGGCAATCACGCCGAGCGATGCGAAGCGGGGGATGTCCGCCGGGGCGATGTGCTGCGCGTGCTCGATGCGGAAGCGCCGGTCGCGCGGACCATTCTCGGTCGCGACCTTCTGGAAGATGTCGAGCTGCGTGCGGATCGCGCGGTCGCCGATGGCGTGGACGATGACGTGGAGGCCCGCCTTGTCGGCGCCGGAAGCCCAGGCGTAGAGATTGGCCGGCGTGTTGACGAACAATCCCGTATCGGCGGGGGCGTCGGTGAAAGGCTGGAGCATCGCCGCGGTGTGGCTGCCCAACGAGCCGTCCACAAAACCTTTGAGACCACCGATGCGCAGCCAGTCATCGCCGCGACCGCGCGCGGCGATGGTGTCGCGCAGCTTCTCCCAGGAATCGAGCGGCACCGCCGCGTAAATTCGCGTGCGAAGCTTTCCCGCCTTGTGTGCGCGCTCGAAGGTGGCAACGTCATCCCACGTTCCCATGTGATCCACGGACGTCACGCCGCGCTCGGCGACGTAGGTCATCGCGGCATCGAGCGCGCGGTCCTTCATCTCCGCTGGCGCATCGGGCACGGCACGGTCGATCAGCGACTGCGCGTTGTCCTTGAAGATGCCGGCGGGCATCCCGTTCGCGCCGCGCACGATCGTGCCGCCGTCGACGTCCTTGGTCGCCGCGGAGATACCGGCGGCACGCATCGCGGCGGAGTTGGCGACGGCCATGTGGCCGTCGAGGCGGCTCACCCACACGGGATGATTCGGCGTGACGGAGTCGAGCCAGTCGGCGCGCGGCAGCTCGCCGCCCCACAGCGAGTGATCCCAATCGCCATTCATGATCCAGGTGCCGGCGGGGACCGTCGCGGCGAATTTCTTGATGCGCGCAATGAACTCGGTCGGCGTCTTCGCATCGCGCAGCTGCACCGAGGCGAGTCCGGCGCCGCCGTTCAGGAAGTGCACGTGGGAATCGATGAAACCGGGCACGAGTAGCTGTCCCCTCGCATCGATGACGCGCGTGCCGGCGCCGCCTAACTTTCGCACCTCCGCGCTCGATCCCACGGCGATGATCGTGTCCCCGCGCGCGGCGATCGCGTCGGCCCACGGGCGAGCGGTGTCGCCGGTCCAGACGCGCGCGTTGACGACGGCGAGCGTCGGCGCGGAACCAGTCGCGGGCGGCGTCACGGCGCACGCCGAGTAGAGCGCGACACAGGCGAGCGGCGCGAGAAGACGGTGCATGGCGGCTGGGGCGAAGGTTGACGCAAGACGACGCGGCTCGTCTTACCGGCGTTCCTGTGCATCGCGAATGTCGAGCAGGATCTCGAAGTAGAGCTGCTCGCGGCGGTAGGCGAAGTCGAGCGACGCCATCTGGCCGGCGTCGCCAGATTCCTTGGCACGCGTGAAGGCTTCGCGGTACATGTCGTCCAGATTGGCGAGGATTCGGTCGCGGGAGCGGGACATGCGGGTGTTCTCGATGGCTCGGGGAGTGAGACGAGGTGGCTCGTCGGAGGCGCGGGGGCGAGGCGAGTCGATTCCATCGAGCAGGAATCGCTTCGCCATTCCCATCATGGCGCGCCGTGGATTGAGAGGGTCAGTCATTGCAGCGTGAGCAGATCTTCGCGCGAGACGGTCATCGGTGCGTGTACTGCGGCCTGCCATTTCCGGCAGAGGATCTCACGCTCGACCACGTGCAGCCGAAGGTGCGCGGCGGTGACCGCTCGCCGGGCAACTTAGTGTCGGCGTGCAGGGGCTGCAACACGCTCAAGGGTCACCAGCGGCTCGCGCGCTTTCTGGCGGACCACGCGGATGCACGTCGGAACTTCTTCGAATGTGCGATTCATGTGTGGCCACGCCATCTGCGCTCCGTGCGCGAGGAGATGGAACAGAACATGAAGCGGAGGCGCGCTCTATGACACAGTCTCTCCTTGCCGCGGTTCGCCGCCTGCTTCGCGCTCGCGCATTCGCGCTAGCCGCGCTCCTTACGCTCGCGCTCGGCATCGGCGCGACCACCGCCGCCTTCACGGTCGTTCGGGGCGTACTGATTCGTCCGCTGCCCTTCGAGCGCTCGGACCGGCTGGTCGACCTCACGCACATGATCGTGATCTCGGGCGCGTCGCGCATCGACCAATCCGATGCGACGTATCTCCTCTATCGTCGCGACAATCGCACGTTCGCCGACATGGGCGTGTACAGGGAGGTCGCGGCCAACGTTGCGCCCGTTGTCGGTCCGGCGCGAGCGGACGCGCGCCCCGAGCGCGTGCCGGCTGCTGTCATGACGGCCAGCGTCTTCCGCACGCTGCGCGTCGCGCCGATCCGCGGCCGGATCTTCTCCACCGCCGATGAGACGCCCGGCGCGCCGCCGAGCGTGCTCGTGGGCGAAGAGATGTGGCGGCATCAGCTGGGCGCCGATCCGAGCATCGTGGGCTCCCGCATCGTCGTCGACGGCGTGCCGCGCACGATCGTCGGCGTGATGCCGGCCAGCTTCGCATTCCCGGCGAACGAAAGCGCGCTCTGGCTGCCGCTCGCGCTCGACGCCGCGCGTACGTCGTCGGCGACCTTCGATCTGCACGGCATCGGCCGCTTGAAAGACGGGGTTTCCATCGCTGCAGCCGCGGCGGATTTGCAGCGGCTGCTCCCTCACGTGCCCGAGGTTTTTCCGGGACGGCTCACGGCGCCTTCGATCGAGGCGATCCACATGCGCACCGACGTGCGGCCGTTGCGAGATGTTGTCGTCGGCGACGTGGGCCACATTCTGTGGATCGTGCTTGCCGCGGTCGCGTTCCTCCTTTTGATCGCCTGCGCCAACGTCGCGAATCTCTTTCTCGCTCGCGCTGAAGGGCGCCAGCACGAGATCGCGGTGCGCATGGCGCTCGGCGCCGGGCGGAGCGACGTGATGATGGAGTTTCTCTCCGAGGCGGCGGTCCTCGCGCCGATTGCGGCGGTTGCCGGCCTCGCGCTCGCGCTCGCCGGCGTTCAGCTGTTGGAATCGTTCGGCGCCGCGACGAGCATCCCGCGGTTGTCCGAGGTCGGCGTCGATCTGGATGTGCTCGCCGTCGTCGCCGGCCTTGCGGTGATGTCGGCGCTCATCGTGAGTCTGGCCCCGCTCGCGCGGCTGCGCCGTATGTCGCCGCTCGCCGCCCTCGGCGACGCCGGTCGCTCGTCGACGACGGGACGCGTACGGCACCGGGCGCGCCGCGCCTTCGTCGTTGCGCAGGTGGCGCTTTCGCTCATGCTCCTCGCCGGCGCGACGCTCGCCGCGCGCAGCTTCGCACGGCTGCGCTCGATCCAGCCCGGCTTCTCGGCCGAGCGCGCGCTGGTGATGCGGGTGGCGATTCCCGAGGCATCGTACGCCAAGGCGGGCGACGCGTCGCGGTTGGTCGACCAGTTGCTCGACGGCATGCGCGGCATCCCGCGCGTCACCGACGCCGGCGCGATCACCAAGCTCCCGCTCGACATCATAGGGCGACGCGACAGCGCCCTGTTCGTCGAGGATCGGCCGCTGGTCCCGGGCAGCATGCCCAACCTTCACCAGGTCGTGTACGTCACGCCGGGCTATTTCCGCGCGATGGGCATTCCGCTCGTCGGTGGTCGCCCGCTCGAGCCGCCGGAAACGGATCGCGATCCGTTGCAGGCCCGGCACGAAGTGATGTTGAGCGCATCGGTCGCGAAGCGGTATTGGCCGAGCGAGTCGCCGATCGGCAAGCGCGTGCGCACGCTGCCGACGGGACCGTGGTACACGGTCGTCGGCGTGGTAGGCGATGTGCCGGACGCCGCGCTCGAGCAGCCGAAGGCGGAGCTCGTGTATCTGCCGCTCGTGACGAGCACAGCCGCCGGCACGCCGTGGATGCCGCGCGATATCGCGCTCGTCGCCCGCGGCGCTGCGGACCCGGCGAGCATCGCGTCGTCCGTGCGCGCGGTGGTGCGTAAGGTCGACGCATCGCTGCCGCTCTATCGCTTGATGCCGGCGAGCGAGCTCTCGGCGAAGGCGACGTCGCGCGCGGCCTTCACGCTCACGTTGCTCGGCGTCGCCGCCACGATGGCGCTCGCGATCGCCGCGACGGGCATCTATGGCGTGATCTCGTACCTCACCAGTCTCCGCCGCCGCGAGATCGGCGTGCGGCTCGCGCTGGGCGCGCGGCCGGCGGACGTGCTGCGGCTGGTGACGCAGCAGGCATTGCGCGACGCGCTCATCGGTGTGGCCGTCGGAATCGGCGGCGCCGCCGCGATCACGCGTGTGCTGTCCGCGATCTTGTTCGACGTGTCTCCGTTCGATCTGCCGTCGCTCGCAGTGCCCTCCGTCGCGCTGCTGGCCGTGACGCTACTCGCGAGCTGGCTCCCCGCGCGCCGCGCGGCGGCGTCCGATCCGGCCAGCGTGCTGCGCAGCGAATGATGGTGTGGCCGAGCTCGGGCTACTCGGGCGGCGTCAGCCGGAAGAAGACGGCGTCCTCGACCACGCGCCCGTGCTTCAAATGCTCGACGACGATGCGCTCGAGCAGCGGGGGCGTCACGCGCGCGTACCACACGCCTTCCGGGTAGACGACGACGATCGGTCCGTCGGCGCAGACGCCGAGGCATGGCGTCTCGCCGCGCTTGACGCGGCCGGGGCCGAAGAGCAGCTCCTCTCGCTGAAGCAGCGCGGGTAGCAGCGCGTACAGCTCGCGCCCGCGCCCGTCCGGAGCGCAGAACGATCCCGTGCAAATGATGACGTGGCGCGAGTAGCGATCCATCAGCGGGGACATGGGCGCGCAAGCTCGCTCGGCGTCTGAACGTTGACAAGTCGCGTAGAGCGGGCGTAGCTCAACACGTGAGCGAGCTCATCGTGCGCGACGGACTGGTGATAGTCGCCGAACGACCTGTCACGGTGACGCGGCCTCCGGTGCTGCTCGTGCATGGGCTCTTCGGCGCGGCGTGGTACTTCGAGCGCTATCAGCATTTTCTGGCGCGCCGCGGTCACGCATCGTACGCCGTCAACTTGCGCGGCCATGCGGGAAGCCGGCCCGTAGCCGATCTCGGCCGCACATCGATCGTGGACTACGTCGCCGATGCGGAGGAGGCGATGCGCGCCGCCGCTGACGATTCCGCGGGCGCGCTGCCGATCGTCATCGGCCACTCGATGGGCGGGCTGATCGTGCAGAAGATGTTGGAGACCGTGCCCGCAAAGGCCGCGGTGTTGCTCTGCTCCGCGCCGCCGCGTGGAATCCACGTGCTGGGCTGGCAGTTGATGCGGAAGCAGATGCCGTATCTGGGCGACATTCTTCGGTCGCGCACGATGACGCCGGACACCGGCGTGCTCATGGAGCTCATGGGGAGCCGATTCACCGATGGCGAACGCGCGAGCATTCGCGATGGGTTCGTCCCCGACAGCGGATTGGCGGGCCGGGAGATGCTCCTCGGTAGCATCACGGTCGACGCCGCGCGCGTGAAAACTCCGCTGCTCGTCATCGGCGCCGGCCGCGACCGGTTGGTGCCGCCCGGTGTCGCGGCCAAGATCGCGCGGCGATACAAAGCGCCGCTCGTGATGCACGAGCAGATGGGACACTTCCTCGTGATGGAAGCCGGGTGGGAGAAGGTCGCAGAGGGAATCGCGGACTGGATCGCGTAGCGGTTTCGCGTGCCACGGTTGGCATCGCGCATTACATTCTCCCCGTCATTTCCCCCTCGGAGTGTTCATGCGACGAATGATGTGCGGCGTGGCCGCGGTGTGTGCGTTCGCGGCGCCGGCGCAGGCGCAGGGTCTGCGACACAAGATCTCTGAGCTGTTCATCTTCGGTCCGGGCGAAGAGCCGCTCTTTCTCGCCGGCTCCGCGAGCGATGCAACGCTGCGCCTCCACGGCAATCACTTCGTGCCGTCGGCGAACCAGGGCAACGCGACGGTGATCAACTTCATCACCGGCTCGATCGGCGGAAACATCGCCAATGTGCCGGTGAGCGCGACCTCGGGCGGCGCGACGTTCCGGTTCGAGGGGGGCGTGCCGGTGAAGACGTCGGAGTCGCTCGGCCCGATCTTCGCCGAGCGCGCGCAGACGCTCGGGCGCGGCCGGCTGCTCGTCGGCATCAATCAGAGCAACTTGCACTTTCAGACGCTGCGTGGCGTCGACCTCAGCAACATCGGCCTCAACTTCACGCACGACAACGTCGACTTCCCCGGCTGCAGCCAGCAGCAGGGCGATGACTGCGCCAAGCTGGGTGTGCCGGTGCTCGAGAACGACGTGATGCAGTTCAAGCTCTCGCTCGACATCGACCTCACCGTGCGCTCGCTGTTGCTCACCTATGGCCTCACCGATGCGATCGACATCGGCGTCGTCGTACCGGTGGTGTCGACCACCCTGCATGGCGAGAGCAATGCGCAGATCATTCCGTTCGGCGGCACCGCCGCGGCGCACTTCTTCGGCGGCACGACGACGAACCCGGTGCTCAGCGCGTCGCGGATCGTCGAAGGTGGGGCGACCGGGCTCGGCGACGTGGCGGCACGAATGAAGATCAACGTCTCGCGGTCCGACAAGGTGGCCGTCGCGCTCCTCGCCGATGCGCGCTTTCCCAGCGGCAGCGAGGACGACCTACTCGGGTCGGGGGGATTCGCCGCGCGCGGGATGGCGATCTTCTCGAGCCGCTTCGGCGACTTCTCCCCGCATGGAAACGTTGGTTACCTCTACCGGCACAGCGACATTCAGAACAACGCTGTTCTGGCGACGATCGGCTTCGACAACATCATGGCATCGTGGGCGACGCTCGCGATCGACGTCGTGTCGGAGCTGCAGGTGGGCAATAGCAAGCTCGTCGTTCCTGGTCCGGTGGTCATCCAATCGCCATTCCGCCGCACGGTTCAGCCGACCGACATCCCCGACATGCGCGACGACATCTTCAATGCGTCGGTGGGCTTCAAGTTTTCAGTGGCGAAGAGTCTGACGGTGATCACGAACGGATTGTGGCCCCTCAATCGGGGTGGGTTGCGACCGAATGCGGTTTGGACCACGGGACTAGAATATTCTTTCTAGTGGTCAGTGGGCTGCGTAGGAGATGACTGATGTCGGTGACTGCGCATCGCCCTGAGAACTAGCGGGGGTGAGATCGCGACTCCGATCTCACCCCCGCTCTGGTCTGCCGTCACCGACATCTGACATCTGACATCTGAGGTCACCTCACTGCAGTCAGCCTCCACGCCCCACCTTCTGCTCTTCTCATACTGATCTTGAACGACACGGGCCGGTGCTCGGTGCGGCCGCTGCTGGCGTCGACGTAGTCGTACGCGCCGGTGACGGCGCCCTCGGCTGAGTTGCCGTTGACGTCGAGCGAGCTCAGTGCGAGCGAGGCTTTGATCGTCTGCACCGATTGGAAGAACTGCTCCCACCCCGTCTGCTGCGCTGGCGTGAGGCCAGGATAAGCGCGACGTAACTCAGTCAGGTCCTTCGACTGAATCGCGCGCGCGT
>JALZAE010000676.1 GCA_030948535.1 Gemmatimonadota bacterium
GTTGAGCACCGCGAGCTGCTCGTCGAGCTCGTCGAGGAAAGTGGCGAGAAGCCGCTTCGCCAGCTCGTCGTTGCTCATCCCGTGCGCCGCGATCCGTTCGTACCGCTTCGAGGACGAATGCCGACGAGATCGATCAGCCGCTCGCCGGCCTGATTGAGATTGCGCGCCGCGACCTCGGTCTCCCTGGTCGATGCCAGATTCTGCTGCGTCGCTTCGTGAATGTTGGCGATCGCTTGCCGGATCTGCTCCATGCCGATCGCCTGCTGCCCGGCGGATGCCACGATCTGCGCCGAAGCCTGCGACGCCTGCGCCACCGCGTCGGCCAGCGCGCGAATGGTCTCGCCCGCTTCCGTCGCCTGCCGTGCTCCGGCGGCCGCCTGCTTCGTTCCCTTCTCCGTCGCCATCACGGCGCTGCTCGTCGCGCGCTGAATGTCGCCGAGCATCTGGCGCACTTGCACGGTCGATCGCTTCGACTGCTCGGCGAGACTCTTCACCTCCGCCGCCACGACGCCGAAGCCGCGGCCGTGCTCGCCGGCGCGCGCCGCTTCGACCGCGGCGTTGAGCGCGAGCAGATTCGTGCGCTCCGCGATGTCGTTCACCGATGTGATGATCTCGCCGATCGCCTGTGCCTGCTCCGCCAAGGCGAGGATGCTCTGCGCGATCGATTCGACCTGGTCGCGCACGCCGGCCATCGTCGTCGTCGAGTCATCGACCAGCTTGCGCCCGCTGCGCGCGATGTCCGCGGCCTTTGATGCGGACTCTGCCACCGCTTTCGCTCGCTGCGATGCCTGTTCCGCCGTCTGCGCCACTTCATCCACCGTCGCGACTGTCTCCGATACCGCGGCCATCGACTCGTTGGCGCCGGCCGCCTGTTGCGTCGTGGCCGCGAGAATTTGCGTCGCGCTCGACGCCAGCACGTTGCTCGTCTCCTGTAACGGCGCGCGAATCGCTCGATTCAGAAACACCGCTGAGAGGAGGCCGGCGATCAGCACGAGGATCGTGCCGGCGATGAGCGACCCCTGCATCTGCCCGACCGTCGCCTCGCCCTGTCTGACCAGCGAGTCGGCACGCGCGCGCGCCCGCTGTACCCCGAGCGCCGCGACGGAATCGAGTCTCGACAGCAGCGGCTGGCCGCGTGTGAGCCGGATTCGCTCGGCCTCGACATGATTTCCCGCCTGATCCGCCGCCATCGACGACCGCGCCGCGTCGTCCCATTGGGTGAGCGCGTCGACCGCCGCGACGTTCGCGGCGCGCATCGTTGCATCCGTCGTCGCATCCCTGGCGCTGTCGAACATTGCCTTGCTCCGTGCGGATGCGGCGTCGCGCGCACGGCTGTGCACGTCGGACGGCGCCTGCAGAAATCGCAGAAAGCTCACTACCGCCAGTCGGGCCTCCGACTGGGCCATCATGGTCCGGCCGAGTACGTCACGCTGTTCGGCGATCGCGACCGTCGCGATGTCCGACGTGCGCCGGAGCGACCACACCCCGATCGCCGCCACGATCAACACGAGGAAAAGGAGTCCGGAGAATCCCCAACCGATGCGCCTGCTCACAGTCATTTCGCTCATGCCCGTCGCTCTCCGATGCCGCCCGTTGTGCCGCTGGTTGCCTGCGCGCCCTCGCCGAACTCTCGAACGAGATGCGATGCGTCGATGATCATCAATGCGTCCGGCGTGAAGCCCAACAGTGCGGCGCGCCGGGCACCCAACCCTTCCGATGGAGCGCGCACGTCCGCTCGCGCCTGCGCGACGACGTCCGTCATCGCGTCGGCCAAGACACCGAACGCGGCGCGCTCCGCACCAAACACGATCACGTAGGCCAGATCGTTCAACGCCGTGGTCGAGATGCCCAGCGCGGCACGCAGATCGAGCACGGTGAGCAGCCGCCCGCGCCAGGCCGTGAGACCGAGCACCGGAGCCTGCGCGCCCGGCAGCGTCGTGAGGTCTGCCAAGCGAAACACCTCCAGCACGGAGCGAGTCTCCGCCGCGAAGCGCTCGCCGGCAAGCGTGAAGGTGATCAGTTCGAGCGTCTCGTCACCGCCAACCTCGCGCGCCGGCATGACCGCCAGCGCCTGCGCGCGCTCGCGCAACACCTCGCGCGCGCGCTCGGGCGTCAGCGTTCCTTCGTTGCGCGCCGCGCGCGCGACGGCCTGTACTTTCCGGCGCAGCTCGCCGACGTCTACCGGCCGCTCCGCTTCATCGTTCGGCGCGGTCACGTCGCTGCCCCGCAGAGCAGCGTGCGTTGCGCTCGAGCGATCTCGAGCAAGCGCTGCGCCGGCTCACCGTCCGACGCCGGCACCGGCGCGCCGGGCGGCATCTGCGACAGCTGCTGCTCGACGGTGCGAAACGATCGGCGTGCGCCGGCGCAGTCGCCCGTTCGGGCCAGCAGCGTCGCCAGCGTGAGATGCGCCACCGTCATGCCGCGGTCGAGATACAGCGCGCGCCGCACCGCGCCGACGGCATCAGTCGGACGTTGCGCTTCCGACAACAACAGCGCGTGCAGATACACGAGCTCGGCGTTCGTGCGGTGCATGCCGAGCGCAGAAGCACACTCGACCCCGGCGTCCGCCAAACGACCGAGGTTTGCCAACGCGCGCACGAGCATGATCCACAGCGGCGCGTCGTCGCGCCCGGTCTCGCGCGCGCGCCGCGCCAGAGCGACCACGTTGTCGAACTCGCGCGCCGCGTAACGCTGCTCGAGCTCGTCATTCGCGCTCGGCACCACGGGCGCCGCGACGGCCTCTCGCTCCGGCGCCGGTTCGGCGATGAGCGGCACCTCGACGCTCGGCGCGAGCTCGGTCTCAGTGGCGACGACCTCTAGCTCCGGCGCCTCATCGACCTGCCGCCAGAAATGCCGCCGAACCGAGCGAATGCCCGGCTTGCGGTATGCCAGACCGGCGCCCGTCACCACGACCTCGCACGGGACGAGCTCCCCGATCGGCGGATCCGATGCACCCAGAAAGAGCCAGCCGTCATCGGCGAGCGACGAGACGAGGCGCGATGCCACGCGCTTGACCGTTGCGCGGTCGAAGTAGATGAGCACGTTCCGGCAGAGAATGAGGTCCATTCCCCAGATGCCGGTGCTGCTCGCCGGATAGACATCTTCGGCGAGATTCAGATATCGGAACTCGACCGACGCGCGCACCTTCGCGTCGAGCTGAAATTTTTCTCCGCGCTGGTCGAAGTGCCGCGCGATTACCGCGGCATCGAGGCCGCGCAGCGACCAGCGCCCATAGCGAGCGGCCCGCGCCACGGCGAGCCGCTCGCGCGAGATCTCCGTGCCGATCACCCGGGAATCGCGCAGCGATTCCTGCTCGCGCAGCATGATCGACAGCGTGTAGGCCTCCTCCCCCGACGCGCAGGCGGCGCTCCACACGCGCGCTACTCTGCCGGCCTCCCGGCGCTGCACGAGCTCAGGGATGACGAGGCTCCGGATCACCTCGAGCTGCGAGGGCTCGCGAAAGAAATACGTCTCACCGATGGTGAGGTTGGCCACCAGTGCGTCGAGCGCCGCGCTCTCCGACGCCAGCACGTCGCGATAGCGCGCGAGATCCGCCAGCCCCAGCCGCCGCATTTCGGCGCTGACCGCCTCCTCGACCGACTCGCGCCGGGTCGCGGGAAAGACGAGCCCGGTGCGCTCGCACACCAAGTGGGCGATCCGCTCGATCTGGGGCGTCGTCCAAGCGACAGCGGTCGTCACGGACCCCCCGCGGCGCTCGCCGTAGCCACGGCCCGATCGAGCGCGGCCGCTTCGTCATCGGAGAGGAACGTCTCGAGATCGTGGATGAGCACCAACCCATCGGCCGAGTTGGTCACGCCGCTCACATGCGGCAAGCCGGGCAGCCGCGCTCGCGTCGCGGTCACGGCGGCGTCATCGGCTTCCGCCATCCAATCGACGCGATCGACGTGCAACGCGACGCGGCGGCTGCCGGCAAGCGCAAGAATGAATTGGTCGGCAACATCGACGTCGCGGCCGGCGCCCCCGAGCCTGGCCCGGAGATCGAAGACCGGCGTCACGACGCCGCGCACG
Source organism: Gemmatimonadota bacterium (assembly GCA_030948535.1). Classification (GTDB taxonomy): domain Bacteria; phylum Gemmatimonadota; class Gemmatimonadetes; order Gemmatimonadales; family Gemmatimonadaceae; genus JALZAE01. Next base: position 4,030 of record JALZAE010000676.1, read on the forward strand.
TCGATCACGCCGTGGACGGCGGATGGCGCGCCGGGGAGCGGCGTCACCGCCACCGCGCGCACTACTTCCTGCACCGCCTCGAGTCGCACGGCGTAGCGAATGTCGTCCAACTCGAAGACGAGAAGCTCCACGCGATACAGGACTAGAGACACGAGGATGGCTCGCGTCGCGCCATCGGGCACGTCGCGAACAACAAAGAGCGCAAAACTCACACGTTGGTAGTGCAAGGATCGGGCGCACCGCGCCCCGCTACGTGCTCCTGAGACGCGGGTCGTGCGCCTTAATGCCGCTCGAGCGCTTTCAGTCGGCCGCGCACGAAGCTGTCCCAATCCGCGAGCTCCAGCGCCCGGCGATATGCCGGGATCGCCTGATCCGCATGACCCTCTCCCTCGAGCGCGACACCGAGCGCGGTCCAGGCACGCGCGTAGCGATCACGCAGCGCGATGGCGTCCCGCGCGCTCCGCTCCGCTTCGGCGAACCGCTGCGCGCCATTCAATGCGTCCGCCAGCGTCGCATGCGCCTGCGCAATTTTCGGGGATAGGCCCACCGCGGTGCTGAGCGCGGCGAGCGCATCGGCAGACCGCCCGAGTTTGAGCAGCGCCTGACCGAGCAGGAGGTAGGACGCGCCGCTCTCGCCACTGACCGCGATCGCGGCGCGCGCCGCCTCGGCGGCCTCCTCGTATCGATGATCATCGAAGAGCGCCGTCGACAGCTGCTGCCGCGCCCATACATCGTCCGGGCGCAGGAGCACGGCGCGGCGCAGGAGGTCGGCGGCCTCGCGGTATCGGCCGAACACGTCGGTCACGGCGCCGAGTGCGGCGAGCGCGTCGGCGTTTGTGGAGTCGAGCGCGACCGCGGCGCGGGATTGCCGCTCGGCTTTTTCGTAGTCGGCTCCGCCGTAGGCGTCCATCGCCGAAGCGGCCAGCTTCGCCGATTCGCTCTGCTGCTGCCGCATCGCTCGGACGGGATTGCGGCCGCCATAGCCGGGCGACGTCGCTCGCGGGAAGCCCGAGGCTCGCGTCGCGGCGCTGTCCAGCCCGATCCGGAGCGCGGAGCAGCTCACCGTCCCTCGATTGGTCCAGCTCCAGATGACGCCCGGACACAACCGCATGAGCACGCGGTCGTCGTAGGCAAGAGAGTCCCGCGTGAAGATTCCAGTCTCACACTTCGTCGCCTCACTCCGACGCGCCGCCGCGGTGTCGCCGCCCATCGTCGCCGCCAACGAACGCTCGAGGTTCGCGGCGACGCTGAGCGCGCACGTCTCGCTGGCGCCGCTCACCGAATGCTCTTGCACCGCCGCGCGAATCGCCGCGGTGGTGAAGTGCGTGTCGCACACCAGACCATCGATCGCGTGATTGCGCCGCATCAGCTCATCGACGCCGCATTTCCAATTCGGCGGCTGCGTGACACGCTGAGTCTTGAGCAGCTGCGGGGACCGCACCGGATCCTGGCCGCGCGCCGGCGCAGCGGCGAGCGCGCACGCGGCGAGCGCCGCGGCGGCCCTACGGAGAAACACGGATCCGCGCGCTATCGGAGACGGCACCGCTGGTCACCAGGATTTTCGTGTCGCCGGCCGACACGCCGGTGACGACACCGGCCGCATTCACGCGCGCGATCGTCGCGTCGTACGAGACGAAGCTTACCGGAGCGCCGGCGATCAGATGGCCCCGGAGATCTTTCACCGTCACCGTGAGCGGAATCTGCTGGCCGATGCGGATCTCCGCCGTCGACGGCAGCACCTGGACCTCGAACACGGTGCCGAGCACAACGACGATCTTTGCGATGCCCTGCTGATGCTCACTCGTGGCGCCGACCAGCGTCGTGCCGGGTGCCACGGATGTCACGGTCACCTGCGAGCCGGTCGATCCCGCCCGCGCGACCGACGGCGTGCCGACCGACCACAGGATCAGGCGATCGTCGAGCCTCTGCCCGTTATTGTCGAGCGCGGTCGCCGTGAGCTTGACCGAATCGCCCAACACGAGCGTGTCGATCGATGGAAGCACACGCACGGACGCTACTGCCGCGGGTGGCACTGCGACGGCCGTCGCATCTCCGCCGCTGCCACACCCAGAAAAGAGCGCGGCGACAATGATGAGCGCGAAGCGGCGCGCATCGATGAGAGGCGGACGACGAACGAGGAGCGAGCAGGGCAGCGGCATGGCGGCACGGCAAGGAGACGGTGGTTGCGCGTCTCACCCTGAGCCGCGCGTCGAAAGATAGACGCGCGGATGCCGTCCAACGTCAGCCGCCGCGATTCCTGATCGCCGCCACCACCCTTCCGTACTCGTACTCGCCCTTGATCGACTCCGCCGCCTTCATGTACGCCGGTCGAAGCGTCTCGTCGATCGGCGTCGCCCGCGCGATGGCGATCAGCAGCTCGGAGAGGTCGTAGTCGGAACGGATCGACGGCGCCACGTCCAGCAGCTCCACTACCACGTCTCTCGTCATCGGACGCAGGCTGAGCACCGCCTGCAGCACGCGATGCTTGTCGTACGGTGACTTGAGCGTGCGGGCCGCGGCGAAGAAGTCGGCACGCCCCGCGGCATCCATGGACCCACGCTTCACCACGGTCAGTAACATCTCCGCCTTCTCGTAGTCGCTGCTCATCTTGCCGGCGGTCTGCAGCGCCGCCGACGACGTCGCATCGTCCAGCCCGGCAGGTGAGCTCACCGCGGACAGCACGCGGCGCCGCTCGTAGTCCGAGCTGATGTGGTCGAGCGCGGACAGGTAGTACTTTCGCGTATCGGCGTCGGGCGGGTAGCGCTTGGCCACGCTGATGAGGAATTCCGCGAGCTCGTAGTCCGAGTGCATCGATGCCGTCGACTCGAGGAGCATGCGAACGACGTCCTTGGACAACTTGTCGCGGCTCAGCAATGCCGTCATCGCCCGCCGCTTCTCATAGTCCGACTTGATCTTCATCACGCCCTCGGCATATGCCTCGTGCGCGCCAGCCGCGAAGGCGGGCTGCCTGGCCATCGAGATCATCAATTCCGCCATCTCGTAGTCGGAGTGCATCTCGGTCGCGGCCTGTCGCACGGCGCGCTGCACGTCGGCCGCGTTCAGCGTGGCGTTCTTGACGAGCTCGGAATAATAGAGGCGCTTCGCGTAGTCGGACGGGATCAGTGAGATCTCTGTGAGCACCGCGTCGACTCCACCACGCTCGAGCAACGCCGGCACGCGCGATTCGGCGGCGAATCCGGTCCGTCGTTCCACCAAAATCAGCACGTCGGCCAGCCACTTGCTCGCCTCGGCGTCGTACGGGCGCTCGGTGCCGTTCACGAGATACTTGCGGACCAGCTCGCCCGACGCGCTCGGCCGAATCTCGACACGACGGATCGTGTCGCCGTCGCGCTCTTCGATCTCGAAGTACCCGCCGCGCTCGATCTTCGTGACGTCCGTCGCGTCGCGATTGAATGCCACTTCGCCGAGCGCGTTCACGCGGTAGGAGCAGCCATCCGACCAGAAGTTCGCCATCCAGGTGCGCAGGCGCGTGCCATCGTCGTGCGTCGAGTTGGAGCTGTGCGACGAATTGCCATCCTTGCCGCGACCGGAGCACACCAGCGCACCGAGCGGAGCACGGACGACCGGGACATCGACCCTGCCAATCGATGGGGCGAACGGAGACATACTCGTGCCGCCATGCGCCATCGCGCTTGCCGTACTTTCGGTAAATGCAGCCGATAATGGCGACGAGCGAAGCTCGTTCGCCGGAAGCGCGGCGCGGCCCTCCGGTGCGGGGCTCTTGAGCGCCATGCGCGACAGGCGCTTTTCCGGACGCAACAGAGAAGGCGTTGAGGATGCATCCATCTTCGGCGCGGCCGGTGTGTTCGGCGTCCACGGTTTGAACGCCGCCAGCGGGAGCACGAGGCAGAGTACCGCCACCTCCAGCTTTACCAAAGTGGGGCGGCTCACGCGCGAGCGACTCCTGCGTTCATCAAGAACCGCGAGCAACCGTCCACTGAGCTGCGACGGCCGAGCCATCGATACCGATGCCATCCCTGTGACGGCCGCGGGCCGCAACGAGCGCGCGACATCGAGCAGATGCGTCGCGTATTCCGAGGCCTTCGACCCGGCGAGCAGGACCTGATCATCACACGCGTGCTCGCGCTCCACGCGAAGTCGGTTCGCGGCGAGCCAGACGAGCGGATTGAACCAGTAGACAGCGCAGGCGACCTGCGCGAGCAACTGTGTCAGACAATCGTTTCGCCGAACGTGCGCGAGCTCGTGCAGCAGCACGTTGCGTCGCTGCCATGCCGGCCACGTGCGGGCGCGGGCGGGCACCAACACCACCGGCCGAACGATTCCCCAGGTCATCGGCATCGACGATTCGTCGCTCTCGAGCAACCGAACCGCGCGCTTTGGGCAGAGCTCGGCCGGCAACCGATCGGCGATCACCGCCCACACGTCCGCACTCGCCGGACTCGAGGATCTGCCCAACCAACGGACGCGAATGAGTCCGACGATCGTCGGCGTCAATAACGCGACGACCCCACTGAGCCATACCAGCAGTATCACGCTGCTCCATGACAGCTTCTTGCCGTTTTCCGCTGAGGTGCGCTCCGGAACATTGATAGAAATGATCGCTTGCGTCTCCACCTCGTTCGGAGCGAATGTCTCGGGCCGCGAGGGACTCAACGGCCCATTTTGCTGCAGCTTCTCCGGCGCTGCCGTGGGCGGCTGCAGGTGCGGCTGCGATCGCGGTGTGGTCAGAGCGGCCAGCTTCGGTAGCGGCAACTCTGCTTTCCACGCCGGCAGGACGGCCGACAAGAGCGGCAACACGAGCAATGCCGCCACCGCACTCGCCCAAACCAAATGCCGGGTGGCCGCCGAGGATCGACGAGCCGCCGCCGTCGCGAGGCCCGCGACGCCGAGCAAGAGGAATCCTTTCAACGCGGCATCGGCGAGACGGGGAAGCCACGCGTCTGCGAGCGTGCCGAGCGTGGTCTCGAGTCCAGTTCCGGTGATCATCGTCCCTCCGTCTTGGCTTTCTCTACGAGTTGGGCGAGGCGTTCGAGCTCTTCGTCCGACAGCGTGCTCGCCGATTGACCGAGCAGGGCGGCGACGGCTTGACTGGCGGAGCCGTCGAAAAACGTGCGGACCATGGCCGTCAACGCGGACTCGCGGGCGGCATCGAGCGGAACCATGGCGAGATAGACGTAGCGTGGACCTTCGATCTCGTGTCGCAGGTGCCCTTTGTCCTCGAGCACCCGGAGCAACGCTCTCACTGCTGAGTAGCTCGGCGGATCGCCAAGGTTGTCGAGGACGTCCGCCGCGGTCGCGCGTCCGAGCCGGTAGACGATGTCCATAATTTGCCGCTCGCGTCGGCTGAGAACATCGATCGGGGTGTCCGCCATTGCATCTCCATCCGTGAAGTGCTAAATAATTAGCAGTATGCTAGATTATTAGCATCGGCAGTCGTCCTGTCAAGTGCGACTTTTCAGTCTCGATGAAACTGGAGCAACCTTACGCACGTCCGAGATGTCCGACTGGTGTCGGACCTCATTTGCCTGCTGTCCAGGCAGATCGTTGGCGCACTCGCCTCATCGCCGTCGCCGCAGCTGTTCGGTTCCGGGACGCTCGTTCCCAATAGCGGGCACACCGATAGCGCGTCAGAATCGCAACATCTTTCCTGACAATGCGTTATGCTGAAACTCCGGCGGCACGGACCTTTCATTGAGGCAAGGCTGATTCCACGGCCGAGTGGCCATCAACACCGAGGGTACTTTGGACGTCGCACGAGCCCCGAAAAGCAAGAAATCTCGGTACGTCTACATGGGCCTTGGCATCGCGGCGGTCGTCGGCGTGACGATCGCCCTGACGAAGCTCAAGCCCGCGCCGCCCTCGGTGGAAGGCGCGACGCTGTGGCGCGACACCGTTCGCCGCGGTGAGATGGTTCGCGCGGTACGCGGACCGGGCACGCTCGTTCCCGAGCACATTCGGCTCGTGAGCGCGCTCACCGCCGGGCGTGTCGAGAACGTCGCCATGCGTGCGGGCACGGCCGTGACGCCGAGCACGATCCTGCTCGACATGAGCAATCCTGATGTGCAGCTCCAGGTGCTCGAGGCGCAGCGCACCGAAAGCGACGCCGAGAACACGTTGGTCACGCTGCGCACAAATCTCGAGACTACGCGTCTGACGCTGCAGCAGCAGTACAACGAGGCGAAGCGCAATGCCGACGTCGCCGACGGATTGAGCAAGGAGAAGCTCATGTCCGACGTCGATGTGAAGAATGCGCGCGACAGAGCGGCGGACCTCGCGGCGCGTCTCAAAGTCACCACCGATGCCTCGAAGGAGCAGATCGCCCTAGCTGAGCAGAACATTCGCCGCCTCAAGGACATTCTGCAGTTCCAGCAGAATCGCATGGAATCGATGCACGTTCGCGCCGGCGAGAACGGCGTCTTGACCGAGATGAATCTCGAGCTTGGCCAGTGGGTGGTGCCGGGCCAACTAATCGCAAAGGTGTCTCAGCCGGGCCGTCTCAAGGCGGTCATTCGTATTCCAGAGACGCAGATCAAAGACATCGTACTCGGACTCCCCGCGCAGATCGACACGCGCAATGGGATCATCGAAGGCAGGGTGATTCGTATCGATCCTGCAGCAACGGCCGGCACGTTCGGCGTCGATGTATCGCTCGAGGGCGAGCTCCCGAAGGGCGCTCGTCCGGACTTGAGCGTGGACGGCACGATCACGATCGAGCGCTTGAAGGACGTGCTGTTTGTGGGACGGCCAGCGTACGGCCAGGCCGAAAGCACGGTTGGAATCTTCCGGCAGACGCCGGACGGTAAGGAGGCGGAGCGGGTGAACACCAAGCTGGGCCGTAGCTCCGTGAATACTATCGAGATTCTCTCCGGGCTCAAGCAGGGCGATGTGGTCATCGTCTCCGACATGAGTGCGTGGGATCAATTCGAACGAGTTCGGATCAAGTGATGTCTAACGGCGAGGGCCCCGGCCACTCGGGGTTCTCGGCCGACGTACTGCACTTCCTCACCCCCCGCCAGGACGCGCCATGACCTCTCCGTCTTCCGTGAGCTCCGCCGCACAGGCCGCCGCCGCCATGACCCGCGGTGATGGAACCGCGCTCATCAAGCTCGATGGCATCAAGAAGATCTTCTACACGGATGAAGTGGAGACGCATGCGCTCTCCGACATTCACCTGCAGATCGCGCCGGGCGAATACGTCGCCATTGCCGGCCCGTCGGGCTGCGGCAAGACGACGCTCCTGTCGATCCTCGGCCTGCTCGATACACCGACCGACGGCCAGTACTTCCTCGGCGGTCAGCCTGTCGCCACGCTCTCGGCGAGCGAGCGCGCGAAAGTCCGCAATCGCCAGATCGGTTTCATCTTTCAGGCATTCAACCTGATCGGCGATCTGACCGTGTACGAGAACGTCGAGCTGCCGCTCACCTACCGCGGCATGGATGCGGCCGAGCGGAAGCGTCGGGTGACGGAAGCGCTCGAGCGCGTCGGCATGTCGCACCGCATGAAGCACTATCCGGCGCAGCTCTCCGGCGGTCAGCAGCAGCGCGTCGCCGTTGCGCGCGCGGTCGCGGGCGAGCCACTGATTCTTCTCGCTGACGAGCCAACGGGTAACCTCGACTCGGTGAACGGTGAGCAGGTGATGGAGCTGCTCCGCGAGCTGCACCGCCAGGGCGCGACGATCTGCATGGTGACGCACGATCCCCGCTACGCACGTCACGCCGATCGCAGCATCCACCTGTTCGACGGTCGCGTGGTCGAGGAGGAGCAGGGCCAGAAGCAGTCGAGCGACGAACAGCAGCTCAAGCAGAGCGGGTTCGACGTCCACTGACGCCCGAGTCGTGGGGGGGGGGGGGGGGGGGGGGGGGGGGGGGGGGGGGGG
>JALZAE010000033.1 GCA_030948535.1 Gemmatimonadota bacterium
GTGATGAGCTGGCCCAGCGCGGCGCGCTCGTGATGGTCGACGCACCGGCGCAGCCTGATGCCGGCCTGACGGCGGCGGCGCTCGCACCGGTGATGACGCCTGCGGGGCGCGGCGAGCTCAACGGGCAAGTGTTCGATCGCGTGTGGAATCGCAGCGCCACCCTGTATTTCTCATCGCCCGACGCGGCCGACCGGCGCGCCACGTGGGATGCGATCCGCGCCGCGACACGCCCGCGTGCCCTCGTCGCGAAGAGCGATGACGAGCTCGGTGAGATCATTCATCAGATGCTGCGCGAGCGACCCGTGCTGCGCGCACCGGCGACCGGACGCGCGGCGGTGTCGAGCGCGCATCCCGTGGCGACCGCGGCCGGCGTGGAGATGCTGCGCAAGGGCGGCAACGTCGTCGACGCCGCGGTGGCGGTGTCGTTCGCGCTTGGCGTGGTCGAGCCCGACGCGAGTGGCGTCGGCGGGTACGGACAGCTGCTGGTATTTCAGAAAGGCATGGAGCATCCCGCGCTGATCGAGTTCATGTCGCGGGTGCCCGAGGACGGCTCGTTAGGCAACACATCGTTGGTCGAAGGCGGCCGCTTGCCGGACGACGGGCCCGTGCTCGCCAATGTGCCGGGCACCGTGCACGGCATGTACACGGCCTGGCAACGCTACGGCAGCAAGAAAGTGTCGTGGGCGGATCTCGTGGCGCCGGCCATACGCGCGGCGCGCGACGGATACGTCGTGAGCGAAGGGTTGGCCACCACGCTGGTGACGGAGAGCGAGCACTTTCAGAAGTACGCCAGTAGCAAGTCGCTCTTCTTTCCGAACGGGAAAGCGCTTCGCGCGGGCGACACGCTTCGCAATCCCGATCTCGCCTGGACGCTCGAGCAGATCGCCAAGAGCGGCGCCGACGGATTCTACAAGGGCGAGGTCGCGCGCCGCATCGTCACCGACTTGCGCGGGCAGGGCAACGCGATGCGGCTGAGCGATCTCGCGCGCTACTTCGCCGCCGATCGCGAGCCGGTGTCGGGCACGTATCGCGGGCACACCCTCTACTCGAGCGCGCCGCCGGTGTCCGGGGGCGCCGGCATGGTCGCCCAGCTCAACCTGCTCGAGCAATTCGCATCGCCCAAGCCGTACACGGAGGATGCCGCGACGCTCAACGCGATGATCGCGTCGTGGGTGTTGTCGCCGTCGAGCCGCAACCGCATCGCCGATCCGGGATTGTGGGCGGTGTCGCTCGAGGCGATCACGAGCAAGGACACGGCGCGCGCGCGCTGGCGCTGCTATTCGCCGAACCGCGCCGTGCGCCCCGACATGATTCGCGGCGACAGCCTCTTCTGCCCCGCCTCGGCGACGATGCGCACGTCGATGCTCGAGAGCGCGGTCAGCGATCAGGAATGCGCCGAGCGCGGCGCGCAGACCGAAGGACGCGCCTGCCATCTGGCGGGGACCACCGCATTCACCGTCGCCGACGCCGACGGCAACATCGTCGCGGCGACGCAGACGCTCGGTACGTGGGGCGGGAACTTCTACGTGTCGCCGGGACTGGGCTTCATCTACAACGACAAGCTCGCATCGTATGGAACGGAGGTGGGCGCGTACGGCGCGCGGCTCCCCTTCGCCCGGCACGGCAGCACGCTCGCCCCGACGATCGTGTTCAAGGGCACCGGCGCGCAGAAAACTCCGTTCTTCGCCGTCGGCGCCGCGGGCAACGCGTGGATCACGTCGGCCGTGTATCAGGCGCTGACCGGCATGATCGACCAGTCACTCGATCCGCAGCGCGCGCTCGAGCTGCCGCGCTTTCTGGTTGGGGGCACGGCCGGCGACGCGGCGCACCGCGAATACATCGTGCAGATGGAGGACGGATTCTCACCCGCCGTCGTCGAGCGCATGCGCGCCCTCGGCTACCGTCCTCAGCTCGTCTCGCTGATGGGGGAGCTGCGAGAGGGATACGGCGCGGCGGTGATGATCCAGGGCGGCAAGGTCATCGCGGGAGCGGATCCGCGCAGAGCTGGAACGGCCGGCGCGCTACCCTAGTCGCGCGCCGTGCCGCCTCATGAATCACCGCCGAATGATGCTGACTCCGCCATTCGTCGTCATCGCCCGGACCGTCGTACCGCCGCCATTGAGATCGGTCGAGATGTTGCGGCCAATGCGCCCCTGAACGATGACGGGGAAGTCGATCTCCATGCCGCCGTTGACCGTGCCGGTCTCGAGGTGGGCGGCGTAGCGCGCGGGAATCTCCATGTGGACGCCGCCGTTGGTGGTGCGCACGTCGAGGCCGGTGCCCTGCCACTTTTCGCCGTCGAGCTCGACGTGGAGACCGCCGTTCTGCGTCTCGCCATGCACGTCGCCGCCGACACCGGCAAGATGCAGCCCGCCATTTTGCGTCGTGAGATCCATGCGGCCCGAGACGTTGTTGACCGACACGCCGCCGTTGTGGGCGCGCAGGTCGAGGTCGATGCGTGATGGCGTCGAGATGACGTAGGTCACCGACCAGC
>JALZAE010000039.1 GCA_030948535.1 Gemmatimonadota bacterium
GGCGAGATGCTCGAGCGCATCGGACTCGAGGAGGGCGATCTCGCGTGTGGCGCACACGAGCCGCTCTCCCGCCGTGGATTGCGAATGCTGCAGCAGAGCGGTGAGCGCCCGACGCGATTGCACAACAACTGCTCCGGCAAGCATGCGGCGATGCTCGCTTTCGCGACTCGCTCTGGCTGGCCCACGCTCGGCTACGAGCAGGATGGACATCCCGTGCAACAGCGCGCGCTCGAAGCGGTGAGCGCCTGGTCCGGCGTCGCGCAGGGCTCGATCCCGCGATGCGTCGATGGATGTGGAGTCGTCGCCTTCGCGTTGCCGCTGCGCGCGATGGCGCTGGCATTCGCGAGGCTCGGTGCGGCGGCCGAGGGGGGCGATCCGCATCCATCGCGGATCATCGAGGCCATTCGCGCCAATCCATTTCTGCTTGGCGGCACCGAGCGTTTCGACACGGTGCTCATCGAGGAGACGGGCGGCACGGTGCTGTCCAAGGTCGGCGCCGAAGGTGTGCACTGCGTCATGGTGCCGAGTGCGGGTCTGGGTCTGGCGATCAAAGTCGCCGATGGCGCAACCCGCGCGCAGCATCCCGCGGTGCTTCGCCTGCTCCAACATCTCGGCGTGCTTTCCGATTCGCTGCCACCGCGCTTGGCGGCCATTCTCAGTACGCCGATCATCAATACGCGCGGCACCGTCGTCGGCGACGTGCGTCCGCACGCGTGATTTCATCGTACGTCATCCATGACCCCAGCAGGCATTGTAGTGATCCGCACCGGCACGGTTCGATGATGCGACGCACTCCGCTGTCCAATACCGTACGCACGCTCGACGTCCCGACGCGCGAGCTCGTTCGTCTCGCGATGGTCATCGCCACCGGCGCCGAGCACGAGATCGGCGACGCGATGGCGCGCGCGATTGGTACCGGACTCAACCCCGTGTGGATCGAGGAGCTGCTGCTCCAGTCATATCTGTTCGTCGGCTTCCCGCGCGCGCTCAACGCGACGCGCGAATGGCGTCGCGTGTCGAATCGTCCGGCACCGTCGGCCGACGAAGATGCGACCTACGAGAATCTCGAGACGTTCCGCGAGCGCGGTACCGAAGCGTGCCAGGCCGTCTACGGCCAGGCGTACAAGAAGCTGCGCGAGAAGATGCGCGAGCTGCATCCGGCGCTCGACGAGTGGATGCTGGTCGAGGGATACGGCAAGGTGCTCTCCCGGCCGGGGCTGCATTTGTGGCGGCGAGAGCTCTGCATCATCGCGGTGTGCGGCGTGCACGATCAGGATAGGCAGTTACTCGCCCACTTGAAGGGCGCGCTCAACGTGGGGGCAAGCATCGCCGATGTGGAGGAAGTGGTGTCCATGGTGTCCGAGCACGTGAGCAACGAGCGCGCCCGCCGCATGCGTGACATGTGGGCGCGCGTGGAGGCGAAGCAGTGAGCTCCTTCATCGATCGCGTCGTCATTCACGTGGAGGGTGGCACCGGCGGCTCCGGCGCGACTTCCTTCCGCCGCGAGCATCGCGTTCCGCTCGGCGGCCCCGATGGCGGCGACGGCGGGCGCGGCGGCAGTGTTCTGCTGCGCGGCGATTCGAATCTGTCGACGCTGCTCGACTACACCTACCGCACGACTTTCACCGCCGAGCGCGGCGAGCACGGCATGGGCAACAACAAGACGGGGCGCTCGGGCGAGGACATCACGCTCCCCGTGCCACCCGGCACGGTGGTGCGCGATCTCAACACCAGGGAGCTGCTTGGCGAGATTCTCGAGGATGGTGATGAGTTCGTCGTCGCCAAGGGCGGACGCGGAGGGAAGGGAAATAACTTCTTCACTACCTCGACGCACCAGTCGCCGCGCGAGTGGCAGCCCGGTGAAGAAGGCGTCATCCGCGAGATCGAGCTCGAGCTCAAGCTCATCGCCGACGTTGGGCTCGTCGGCCAGCCGAACGCGGGCAAGTCGACGCTCCTCTCCGTCATCTCAGCCGCGCATCCGAAAATCGCCGACTATCCCTTCACCACGCTCTCGCCGAATCTCGGCGTGGCGCAGCTCACCGATCACCGCACCTTCGTCGTCGCCGACATCCCCGGCATCATCGAGGGCGCCCACGAAGGGAAGGGACTCGGTATTCAGTTTTTGCGGCACATCGAGCGCACGCGCATTCTCGCTTTCTTGATTCCCGTCGACGCGATGGACTGGCAATCCGAGTACGACGGACTGCGGCGCGAGATTCGGAGCTACTCGGCCGCGCTGGCGGAGAAGCCGCACTGCGTCGTTTTCACAAAGATGGACCTGCTCGGCGAAGATGACGCGCCGCCGATCGACGCACCCGACGCGTTTGGCGTCTTCGCCATCAGCGCCGCGGCGCGCATGGGACTCGACACGCTGCTCAGCGGGTTCTGGTCGGAGATTCTCGCGATCAAGAAGCGGGCGGACGCGCTTGCCAGAGACGCTGTTCTCCCCTGAGTACGCGCAGCGACGCGACACGCTCGCGCTCTCCCTGGCCGACGGCATCGGCCCGATCAAGTTCCAGCACCTGCTTGCAACGTTTGGGTCCGCGCCGCGTGCGTTTGATGCCGCGCGGATCGGGGGCGCCGAGCGCTCGCGCGCGAGGGACGCCGCGACGAGAGCGATGGCGCGCGCCGACCAGATCGGCGCCGTGCTTCTGCTCCGCGGTGACGACCGCTATCCATCAAAGCTGCTCGAGCTGCATGACCCGCCCCCGGCGATCTGGGCACTCGGCAATTTGCAGCTGATCGCTTCCGAGCGAGTCGCCGTCTCGGTCGTCGGCACGCGCTCGGCGACATCGTACGGCGAGCGCATGACGCAACGCGTGGCGACTGCCCTGGCGTCGAGCGGCGTGGTGATCGTCAGCGGCCTTGCCCGCGGGATCGACGCGGCGGCCCATCGCGCCGCGCTCGCGGTGGGCGGCGCGACGATTGCCGTGCTCGGCACCGGGATCGACGTCGCGTATCCCGCGGCGCATCGCGGCCTCCACGCCGAGATCGCGCGAAACGGATTGTTGGTGTCGGAAGAGCTGCCAGAGACGCGTGCGACGCCAGGATCGTTTCCGAAACGCAATCGCGTCATCGCTTCGCTGTCGGTCGCCACGCTCGTCGTCGAAGCGCCGCACAGGAGTGGCGCGCTGATCACGGCGGGCCACGCCCTCGATCTCAACCGCATGGTCGCCGCGGTGCCGGGGCCGATGGACGCGCCATCCTTTGCCGGCAGTAACGAGCTATTGCGCGACGGCGCGCACGTGATCGCGTCCGTCGCTGATGCGCTGGCGCTCGTCGGTGTGGATGGTGCGCAGCCCGCGCCGGCGATTGTCCACCTCGCGCCCCACGAACGCCGAGTCTGGGATGCCCTTCGTGACGGCTCCCTCGATTCGGATGCGCTCGGCCTCCGTGCCGGCCTCGCGCCGCGCGATTGTCTCGGGGCGCTGTCCGCATTGGAGATCGCCGGTCTGGTCACGGTCGACGCCGTCGGATTCGTACATCGCCAGTAGCCGCCGATCCAATCAGCGCAGCGCGCGCATCGTATCTTTGGCCATGCGCCCGCGGCACGTCTACGTTCATGTCCCTTTCTGCGCCCGGCGGTGCTCCTATTGCGACTTCGCCATCGCCGTCCGGCGCATCGTGCCCATAGGCGAGTACATCGATGCCCTCAACAGCGAGCTCGAGCTTCGCTTCCCGCGCAGCGGCCGGTCCGCCGCCGAAACGATCTACTTCGGTGGCGGCACGCCGTCATTGCTTGGGCCTGAGGGTGTCGCGCGCACCGTCGAACTCGTACTGCAACACTGGCAGCCAGAGGCGGCCGCGGAGATTACGCTCGAGGCGAATCCGGAGAACGTGACCGCCGATGCCGCACGTGCGTGGCAAGCGAGCGGCATCAATCGCGTGTCGCTCGGTGCACAATCGTTTCACGCGACAGCGTTGGAGTGGATGCATCGCACGCACTCGGCCGCTCGGGCCGGTGAAGCGATCACGACGCTGCGTGACGCGGGCATCGACAACCTCTCCGTCGATCTGATCTTCGCGCTTCCTGAATCGGTTGAGCGCAACTGGCGACGCGACCTCGACGAGCTGCTTCGGCTCGATCCCCCGCACGTCTCGCTGTATGGCCTCACCTTCGAGCCGGCCACGCCGCTCGGCAAATGGCGAGACCGCGGCGATGTCAGCGAGGCGCCCGAAGAACGATTCGAGCGCGATTTTCTCGCCGCCGACGCCGCTCTCCGCGATGCGGGCTACGAGCACTACGAAGTTTCGAACTACGCCAAGCCCGGCTTTCGCGCGCGACACAACTCGGCCTACTGGGAGCGGCGGCCCTACGCGGGCCTCGGCCCCTCGGCGCATTCGTTCGATGGCGCGGTACGGCGCTGGAATCTGTCAGCGTACGCCGAATGGCAGACGACCGTCGCCTCGGGCGTCGACCCGATGGCCGGCGGCGAGACCCTCACCGAAACCAATCGGGCCGCGGAAGAGGCGTACCTGGGCTTGCGTACCAACGCCGGCATCGCGGCTGACGAAACGATTGCCCATTTGGCGGAACCTTGGATCGCTCAAGACTGGGCCAAGCTGAGCGATGGCCGGTTGGTCCTCACGCCCAGTGGCTGGCTGCGCCTCGACACGTTGGCCGCCGAGTTGACAAGAGTGCCAAGTCGTTAGTATATTTACACTTATATGGCCATCCCTCAACTGACTGAGCGCGAGCGGCGCGTTCTGGAAGCGGTCATTCAGTCGTACGTCGAGACGGCCGAGCCCGCTGGCTCGCGCACCATTTCTCGACGGTTCGGGCTTGGCGTTTCGCCTGCAACGATTCGCAACACGATGAGCGATTTGGAGGAGAAGGGTTTCCTCTTCCATCCACACACGTCAGCCGGTCGCATCCCGACCGACATCGCCTATCGCGCGTACGTCGATTCATTGATCGGTGTCTCCCCGGTCGGCGCCGACGCGCGAGATCGTCTGCGCGACGAGATCGCGATCGGCAGCACGGCGATCGAAGCGATTCTCCGCCGCGCGGCGCAAATGCTCGGCGTGCTCACCCAGGAGCTTGGCGTCGCGGTCGGCCCCCAGCTCGAGGAGTCGACGCTCGAGAGACTCGACATCATTCGGCTCTCAGCCGAGCGACTGCTCATGGTGCTGCGCCTCAAGGGGGGCGCCGCGCGCACGCTGTTCGTTGAAGTGCCGGGCGAGATCGCGGAGCAGGCGCTCGCGGAAGTCGCGCTCGTTCTAAACGAGCGGCTGGCTGGCCTGTCGCTGAAGACGATTCGCGTGAGCCTCGCCGAACGATTGCGCGACACGGCGGCCGGGCTGGAGGCGAACGAGCTGCTCAACATCTTCATCCAGGAGCGCGAGCAGCTATTCGACGTCGCCCTCCCATTGGCCGAGGCGCGCGTGTTACTCGGCCAAGCATCGATGCTGGCCGAGCAGCCCGAATTTGCCAGTGGTGACAATCTTCGTAAGCTGCTCGCCCTCACCGATCGGCCCGAAGCCCTCGGCGAGATTTTCCGGCGTCGCGCGACGAATCCCGGGATCAGTATCACGATTGGCGAGGAGCATGGCGACCCGACGCTCTCCGGTTTTACCGTCGTCACCGCGGAATATCACGCCGGCGCGCTCGGAGGGATCATCGGCGTGATCGGCCCCACGCGCATGCCCTATGAAAAAGTGATCTCGCTCGTCACTCATACATCGCGTCTCATCACCGACCTCTTGGAGTAGGGCATCGACTTCGGGCATCGGGCGTCGGACACTAAGAACC
>JALZAE010000052.1 GCA_030948535.1 Gemmatimonadota bacterium
CGCAGTTGAAGACGCTTCCCGCGGGCGACCTGACGTGGCTCAACACGTTGAACACGTTGCGGACCTTCAAGCCGGTGTGGCTGCCCGCCACACTCACGTTGGCGCCGCTGACCGATCCAGGCACGGCCGCTGGTCGCGTGGATCTCGTCTTCCGCGAGCGCGCGTTCTGGCTGTTCGGCACGGGGCACCGTCTTGGCGACCTGCGCCGGCTGATCCGGCAGTACAGCCGCGGCGCGGAGACCGTCTTCCCGACGGGCATCTTCGTCAAGGGTGGTACGCACGGACCGGACGTGAATTTCCCGGTGGTGCAGTCTGAAGAAAACAACTCACTGTTCCATGGCTGCATCGATCGCGCTGCGTGATGAACGCGGAGTGATTGCGGTCGAGTTGATGTAGAGGGAGCGGGGAGCCAATGAGGCTCCCCGCTCTGTTTTTCCCCCTCGACAGGGCGTTGCGGAACGGCGGAACGACGCTGCCGGTGCGACGCGTCTTTCATCGACGACAGTTGCGCCGCCCGCTCGCGTCCCAGCGGCTCCTTGCGTGGGCTTGAGGGCAGCGATATGTCACCGACGCGGTGGACGCGCCTCACTCAACCGGACCTGCGCATGCGCATTCTTTCCTGCTCTCTGATCGCGGCGCTCCTGCTCGCCGGCGCGACAGTGTCGGTTCGCGCTCAAGACAACAAAGATCAGCCAGACTCGTCGCGCGGGCGCGCACGGGCGACGCTGCCGCTGCAGCCGGCGAAACTGCTCCGATTTACGACCGATGAAGGGACCTGGATGTCCCTCGACGTTTCTCGCGACGGCCATAACATCGTGTTCGATCTCCTCGGCGATCTGTACACGCTTGCGATCACCGGCGGAAGAGCGACGCGAATCACGTCGGGGCAGGCGTTCGACGCGCAGCCTCGGTTCTCGCCAGACGGAAAGCAGATCGTCTTCGTGAGCGATCAGAGCGGCTCGGACAATCTCTGGCTCATCGATGCCGACGGGTCGCACCCGCGTGCGCTCACGAAGACGGAGCACCTGCAATTCGTTTCACCACAGTGGACGCCGGATGGCCAGTACATCGTCGTCTCGCGGAACGCGGCGCAGTTCGGCTCGCAATACGATCTCTTCCTCTACCATCGGAACGGCGGTACGGGGCTGAAGATGACCGGAGCCGCCAATACTTCAGCTGCGCCTCCTCCGGCGCCGGGCGCCCCTCCGGCGCAGCAGACGAACTACATGGGTGCGGCGTTCGGACCCGATGCACGCAACGTGTACGTGGCAACGCGACAAGGCGCCGGCGGCTACAACCAGACGAGCTTTGGATGGCAGGTCTCCATCTTCGATCGAGAGACGGGCAAGACGTTTCCTCGAACGACGGAATGGGGCAGCGGGATGCGGCCCGCGGTAAGTCCCGACGGCAAGTGGCTCGTGTACGCGACGCGCGCCGATTCGGTCACGGCGCTCCGGCTGCGCGACCTCGCCAGCGGTGACGAGCGCTGGCTCGCGCCGAAGGTGCAACGAGACGATCAGGAGTCCCGGTTCACGCGCGACCTCTTGCCAGGCTATGCCTTCACGCCCGACAGCCGCGCGATCGTGATCTCGTATGGCGGGAAACTCTGGCGCGTCGCGGTTCCCGATGGAGCCGCCACAGCGATTCCGTTCAGCGCCGAGGTCGACCAGATGATCGCCGGCGCCATCAAGCGGCAGTACCCGGTCGACGACTCGCTCCTCACGGTCCGCCAGATTCGCGATGCCCGTCCCTCACCGGACGGCAAGCGTCTGGCCTTCACTGCGCTCGACAAGCTGTGGGTGATGGACCTACCAAGTGGGACGCCACGGCGAATGACGGCAACCGTCGGACTAGGCGAGCACTCTCCAGTGTGGTCGCCCGACGGGCGATACATCGCGTATCTGACGTGGAACGAGGAAGGAGGGGACGTGTGGCGGATCGCCGTGCCGGCGCAAAGCGCGACCGCACGCGCCGCGCCACAGCGTCTCTCGACGCGCACCGCCTTTTACGATCAGCTCAACTACACGCCGGACGGCACGCGCCTGGTCGTCGCCCGCGGCCCCCGCGAGGCACGTCGCGGGCTCGACCAGCTGGAGCCGCATGATGCATCCGCGGCGGGAGTCGAGCTCGTCTGGCTCCCAGCGACCGGCGGCGACGCGAAGGTTATCACCCCAGTGACCGCGTACGGATGGCCGCATTTCGGACCCGACAGCTCGCGTTTGTATTTCTTCGAGCCCGCGGACGGGCTCGTCTCGATGCGATTCGACGGGACCGATCGGAAGGTCGTCGTCAAGGTCGTCGGCGCGAACGATGTGCGCTCGGCGACGCCGCGTCCCGAGCAAGCGAAGGCGATCATTCTCTCGCCCGATGGTACGCGCGCCGTGGCCCAGGTCGCAAACAACGTGTACCTGCTCGATGTGCCGACGATCGGCCAAACGCCTACGATCTCCGTCGCAAACGTCGCGACCGCCGCCGTGCCCGTGCGCCGGCTCACGCGCATCGGCGGCGACTTTGCCGGTTGGACGAGGGATGGTCGCCAGATTTTCTTCTCGATCGGTCGATCGTATTTCGCGTACGACATAGCCGCTGCCGACTCGCTCATTCGCGATTCGACCGCGCGGGCCGACTCCCTGCGCTCGCGTGCGGGTGCCGGTGCGCCACGCCCCGACAGTGGCGGCGCAGCGCGGGTTGCATACGAGCCGCGTCGAACTGATGTCACCGTCACCGTTCGACGCGACCGGCCGAGCGGCACCGTCGTGCTCAAGGGAGCACGGATCATCCCCATGAAGGGTGACGCCGTGATCGAGAACGGGACCATCGTCATCCGTGACAATCGGATCGTATCGGTGGGCGAATCTGCGGCAGTGGCGACGCCGCCGGGCGCGCGCGTCATCGATGTCGCGGGGAAGACGATCGTGCCCGGCTTTGTGGACATCCACGCGCACATGTGGCCAGCCTGGGGCGTGCACGAGACGCAAGTGTGGGAGTATCTCGCCAATCTCGCGTACGGGATCACGACGACGCGCGATCCGCAGACGTCGACGACCGACGTGCTCACCTATGGCGATGAGGTCGAGGCGGGCGAGATCCTCGGCCCGCGCGTACTGACCACGGGACCCGGCGTCTTCTCCAGCGACAATATCGCCTCGCTCGACGACGCCCGCGATGCGCTTCGGCGATACACCGAATTCTACCACACGAATACGCTCAAGCAGTACATGGTCGGCGATCGCCGCGTGCGACAGTGGGTGATCATGGCCGCGCGTGAGCTCGGCCTGATGCCGACGCTCGAAGGTGGCCTCGACTTCAAGAAGAATCTCACCGAAATCATGGACGGCTACTCGGGCACCGAGCACACGTATCCGATCGCGCCCTTGTACCATGATGTGATTGAGCTCATCAAACAGAGCGGCGTAACCTACACGCCGACTTTACTCGTCGAGTACGGTGGTCCTTGGGCGGAGAACTACTGGTACGAGCACTACGACATCACGAAAGATGCGAAGCTGCGCCATTTCATCCCCTATGTGGACATTCAGCGTCGGGCGTTGCGCCGGCCCGGGTGGTGGCTCGACTCGCAGTACTCCTTTCCCCTCATGGCGGAGCAGGCGAAGAAGATCGTCGAGGCAGGCGGCCGGGTCGGCCTGGGCGGACACGGCCAGCTCCAGGGACTTGGCGCGCACTGGGAGCTCTGGTCGATCGCCAGCGGCGGTATGCGACCAATGGACGTCCTGCGCGTGGGCACGATCATCGGCGCCGAAGCGATCGGCTTGGAGCAGGATCTCGGATCGCTGGAAGCAGGCAAGCTCGCGGATCTTCTCGTGCTCGACCGCAATCCTCTGGACGACATCAAGAACACAAACACGATTCGGTACGTGATGAAAAATGGAAGACTGTACGAGGGCGACACACTAAAGGAGATATGGCCGCGAACCCGGGAGATGGAGAAGCCGTGGTGGGTCGCGACGAAATGAGGGAGCGCATCCCGCAGACTCGGCTTCCGTTCTGTTTTCGCGTCAACAGGTTGCTATGTCGCGACGTAAGTTGAACAGCCGGCTCGTTGTCCATCCCTCCGGGAGTTTCCGCATGTCATCCGCTCGTTCGATGCTTTTCATCGCCTGCGCGATCACCATCGCACTCGCGCCCGCCGCCACGCTGCGCGCTCAGAACGATGCGACCGCGGCATCGCGCCCGTCGGGCGGCCGCGCGCTCGCCACGGCCGACGCCGCATCGTGGAAGAGCATCCGCAACTCGACCCTCTCCAACGACGGCCACTGGTTTGGTTACCAGCTCATGCCCAACGAAGGCGATGGCGATGTCGTGGTGCGAGCGACCAAAGGGCCGAAGGAATATCGATTCCCGATCGGCGAAGTGCCGACCGGCGCCGCCGCCTTCGGCGCACCTGGTGGGCCGCCGCCTGTCGCCTTCTCGTCGGATGGCAGATGGGTAGCGTTCACCATCGCGCCGGACACCAAAGAAGCGAAGCGCCTGCGCCGCGACCGAAAACCGCTGCAGAACAGGGTTGCGCTGGTGAATCTCGAGACCGGCGCGAAGACGGAATTTCAAAAGGCGCGTCGCTTCGCCTTCTCGGGTGATCGGGGCGGATGGCTCGCCGTGCTTGGCTATGGTCCGGACGAGCCTGCGCCGACGCCAGCACCCGGCGGCGCAG
>JALZAE010000075.1 GCA_030948535.1 Gemmatimonadota bacterium
CTGCTCACCCCCGCGGGTGGCGGAGCGCTCAGCTTCGGCGGGATTGGCGACGACGACTGATCGCTGATGGTGAAATGGTGAGAGTGGCGAGTGAGCGAAGGTGCTCACTCGCCACTTTTTTTATCAAACGGCTCAGCCCTCGGTCTTCATCCGCTCGTATGCCGCTCTCGCGTCTTCGCCGATCTTCGTCCCGGGATGCCGCTCGGCGAGCCCTCGAAGCTCGCGGAGCATCTTCGTATCGTCGCGCAACGGACCGCTCGAATAGAGGTCGATCAGACGATTCGTCGCGTACATGTCATCTCCGGCGGTACGCTTGGGTATCGCGCGCACTTCGGCGAAGAGCTCGGCGGCGCGCGCCGGACTGCCGCCGCTCCGCAGATACAGCTCGGCCGCGCGAAAGCGGGCGGCGGCATCCGCGGGTGAGGTGGCGATCAGCGCCTCGTACGATGCGAGCGCGCCCGCGATGTCGCCGCGCATCGCCATGGACTCCTGGAGCGAGAAGTCCACGTGGGGCGTCCCGGTGCTGTGCGGCGCGTAGATCGATCGCGACACGTTCTCCCCCATGCGCGCCGCGCCGAGCGTCATCACGGTGACCAAGCACCCGGCGCACACGCCACCGATGATGCCCCATATGATGAGCTTGCCGAGCGGCTGGCCGGCGTACGCGCCAAGAATGACCGCCAGCGCCAGCGTGCCGAGCCCGATGCAGATCGACCAGAGCAGCGACTTGACCACGTGCGGATCGTTGAGCCCGTGTCGCTCCAGAAACGTCTGCTCTCTTGGGACGACCGCACTGAGGGGCAGGTTCGTCAGATGCAGCAGCGCCTGCGTCTCGGGGTCGTTTTCGATCGGGACCTTCGGCCGGGGCGGACGCTGCTCACGATCGCGCATGTACGGAGTCTGAGGCACCGTCGCGCGACGCGCCAGAGCGCTTGACGCGCGACCGCCGCCGCTGGATGTTCGCTCCGTGATTCTCGGCTGGCTGGTCTTCGCGCTCGTGGTGCTCTTGATCGCCGCCGTGGCACTCGGTCTTGCCCGGCGCGCCGCCGACCGCGCCGCCACGCGCGCTCTGCACCGGTTCCACGCGCGGGTGAACCGCTTCAAGCTCACCCGCAAACCCTACATTCGCACCACGCTGCTCGGTGATCCCGACATCATGGAAGCGGTGCGCGTTCACGCCGCAGAGCATGGAATGAGCGAGGACGACACGTGGAAGCGCGTCAATCGCTACATCGACGAGATCGTTCCGCACTTCAACATTCTCGCCTACTATAAGTTCGGCTACGCGGTGAGTCGCGTGGTGATCAACTTCTTGTACAAGGTCACCGTCGACTACGAGGATCTCGCTTCGCTCGAGCAGCTGCCGGCGGACGCCAGCGTCATCTACCTGATCAATCATCGCAGCAACGCGGACTACGTCGTCGTGGCGTACGTGTTGGCGGGCGACGTGTCTATCTCGTACGCCGTCGGCGAGTGGGCGCGCGCCTTTCCGCTGGAGTACGTCTTCAAGAGCTTCGGGTCGTATTTCATTCGGCGCAGCTATCGCGAGCCTCTCTATCACACCGTGCTCGAGCGCTACGTGCAGCTCATCACGCGGAACGGCGTCACGCAGGGAATTTTCCCCGAGGGCGGCCTCAGTCGTGACGGACTGATTCGGCCCGGCAAGATCGGGCTGCTCGACTACGCCTTGCGCGTCGGACGCGACCCGTCGCAGGCGAAGCGCATGCATCTGATTCCGGTCGCGCTCAATTACGATCGCGTGCTCGAAGACCGCACGCTCCTCCGCGAGCTGCGTCGTAAGGAGTCGGGTGCCCGCGTGCCGCGCCGCAAACAGTTCGGTGAGGTGATGAGCTACCTCGGATGGAATCTCGCGCGGCTCGCGACCGGACGTTGGCGACGCTATGGTCGCACCGCGGTCACCATCGGCCGGCCGATCCCGCTCGAGCCGTGGTTCCTCGAGCAGCGCGCGAAGGATGGCGATTTCTTCGCTCTGCCCAAGGAGACGCGTCTCCCGATCGTACAGGAGCTCTGCGACCGGGTGATGGAGCGCATCGGCGCGCTCATTCCGGTGACGCCGGTGCCCTTGGCGTGCGCCGCGATTCAGAGCTTCGATGGCGATTTCATCACGCGCGCCGCGCTGCTCGAGCGCATGAGTGAGATGCGCGACGTGCTGCTGGAGCTGAACGCCCACGTCCTGCGCGCCGACGCCGACATCGCCGAGACGTTCGATCGCGCCTGGCGAATGCTGAAGATGCGGAAGATGCTGGTGGAGCAGGGCAACGGCTTCGCAGTAATGTCGCGCCAGCGCGAGCTGGTGAGCTATTACGCCAACAGCATCGCGCACCTGCTCGGTCCCTTCGAGCGCGGCGTCCGCGCGCGCGACGCATTTCCCGCCGACGAGGTCACAGGCCAACACTCACACATTCAAAATTGAGTTGAGCTACTGACGTGACATCTGACGTCTGACGCCTATTCACGCTTGTCAGCTCCCACCTTCCTTTCTGTCGCGCTGAACTAAGACCCGACGCAATATCTTACCAGACGCCGACTTCGGAATCTCGGCGATCAGCTCGACGTGCCGAATGCGCTTGAATGGCGCCACGCGATCGGCGACGAATGCCATCACTTGATCGATCGAGATCGTCCCGCGCGGAACGATGAACGCCTTGGGCACTTCGCCCGCCTCGTCGTCCGGATAGGGCACGACCGCCGCGTCGGCCACGGCAGGATGCGAGAGTAGCACCGCCTCGAGCTCCGCCGGCGCCACTTGCATCCCCTTGTACTTGATGAGCTCCTT
>JALZAE010000146.1 GCA_030948535.1 Gemmatimonadota bacterium
CCCCCACAGTCGCCTTCGACAGCTGCATCCAACAATAGCGCCGCCATTAACGGCTATGATGCCTATTTTGGCACCTATGTCGTAGACATTCGGTCTCATACGGTCACTCATCACTTCATCGCTGCACTGAATCCGACCGATGTCGGTCGGGAAGTGACACGACGTTATCGCTTCGAAGGAGACCAGCTCGTTCTCGACTACGACACTCGAGCAGCCAACGGGGAGCCGGTGACACGGACGCTACGGTTTCGACGCGTCGGGTAGCCGAGGGTAAGGCCTCCGTAGCGCAGCATCCGTGCAAGAATACGCTATTTGCAGAGCTTCCCTAGCTCGCCAAAGCCCCTATACGTGGCGAGCTGGCGAGATTGGCGAGCTTGCGGGAAACGGGGTCAACGTGGCGACTCTTGGCGAGCTCGCCAACGATTGGGTGTCAAGTTGGGTTGCTTTGTTTGGTCAGTCGGAGTCGATAAACGAATCCTGGCGTTTGCAACGTCGCGGAATGGTCGTTAGGCTAGAGACAGCTGTTGTCGTTTCCGCTGTAGTTACTGCGGACATGAGTCGACACTACAGGTAGCCGAAGCGGGCGCCGATGCTCGCTAAGTGACGGGAAGCGGACAGGATGTAAGGATCAAGGTTGTGGCGAGCCGGACTGTTAATCCGAAGATCGGTGGTTCGAGTCCACCCGCCCCAGTCGCAGTCGAACGAGTTTGGACGAAACGCCGGTAACGCCAAGGGAGCTTCGTCTCCTCGCGTTGCCGGCGTTTTCGCATCCAGAGGTGAGCCGAGCGTGTGATGCCGTGTTGAGGGTGGTGTGGCCAGCGCAACAATCGACGCGTCAACCACACCCCACCCCCCACACCCCACCCCCGCCCCTACGGTTGCATCGACACCGTCGACTTCGCCGGCTCATCGATCGTCTTGAGCACATCGCGCCACGCGAATTTCCGGCCCGAGTGGCGAACGTAGTAATCCATCCATGCCATCTCCGCCGTCGACTTCAAGAGCTGGTTGCGCGGATCGGGGATGCCGTGCGTGTTGCCCGGGTAGACGAAGAGCTCCGTCGGCACATTGAGCTTCTTGAGCGCCATGTGCAGCTCTTCACTCTGCGGCCTCGGCACCCGCGGATCGCCGTCGACGACGTGAATCAGCGTCGGCGTCTTCGCGTTCTTGATGTAGGCGATCGGCGACTGCTTCCACCAATGCTCCATGTCGTCATAGTAGAGCTTGTCGCCGAGATACCATTGGCGAACGCGCTGCGTGTCGCTCTGGCCATACATCGAGATCCAGTTGAAGACGCCGGCGCCGGTCGAGATCGCCTTGAAGCGGTTCGTGTGCGTGAGGATCCAGTTCGACCAGTGACCGCCGGCGCTCCAACCGAGCGCGCCCATCTGCGTGCTGTCGACGATTCCCTGCGCGATCAGATGGTCGACGCCCGTCATGATGTCCTGATAGCCCTTCGTGAAGTAGTCACCCTGGCTCTCGGTCTTGAACTTCTCGCCGTAGTTGGTCGAGTTGCGGTAGTTGGGCATCAGCACCGCGTAGCCCGCGCCCGCGTACACCTGCGCGCCATAGCCGCCATTGAAGCCGAGTACGTCCGCCGCCGCTGGTCCGCCGTGAATCGAGACGATCAGTGGGTAGCGCTTGCCCTGCACGTAGCCCACCGGCTTGATCAGAATGCCGCCGACCGTCCGACCGTCGGTCGACTTCCAGGTGATCTCCTCCTCTTCGCCGAGCGCGAAGCTCTTTACCTGCGGATTCGCGTCGGTGAGCTGCACCCACTTCGCGCGATTGGCGACGTCGGCAGCGCTCGCGACGGTGAACACCGCCGGCGGCGTCATCGGGTCGCTGTAGTTAATCAGGATTCGGTCCGAGTCCTCGTCGAGCGTCACCCGCACCGCGGCCTTCTCGTTCGTGACGGGCTTGATGCTGTTGGATGCGATGTCGAGCGCCATCAGCTGATCCGTGGCGCGCACGCCTTCGTTGTAGTAGATCGTGCGCCCGTCCTTCGACCAGAAGCCGGTGGTCACATCGCCATCGTGGCCGGCGCCAAGCTTCTTGAACGGCTGCCCGCGTGCGCCCGCCTCGCGCAGGTACACGCGTTGGTTGTGCATGAAGGTGAAGTCGTCGGGAGCCGAGAACGCGACCCACTTGCTGTCGGGCGAGAAATCAATGGAGCGCTCGGAGATATCCTTGTTGTTCGTCAACCGTTCGATTTGCCCGCTCGATACGTCGAGCAGATAGAGGTCGGCGTTGTCCATCTGCTCGAGGATGTTGCGCTCGTAGCGATTGGCCGAGATGCCGTGGAACCCGATCCAGCGTCCATCATCCGACATGGTGAAGTCGCCGACGGTGTACGAGGTGTCCTTGGTCAGGCGCGTGGTCTGCTTCGTCGCGATGTCGTACGCCCACAGGCTCGACACCGGCATCTCCATATTGCGGATGCGCACGTCGAAGCGCTTTTCCATGCGCAGCTTCTCATCCGGATCGATCGTGTCCGCGGTGACGAAGTAAATCTTCTTCGAGTCGGGCGAGAACTGCCACAAGCCGACGCCCGTCGGATGCTTGGTCAGCTGCATCGCCTTGAGAGAGTCGGCGCCCGACGCGATGGCGGCGACGGGAAGCGCGTAGAGCTGCTCCTCCGTTGCGCGACCCGAGCGATAGACGAGCCACTTCCCATCCTTCGAGAAGGCGTAGGTCGACACGCCATCGCGGGCGTCGGTGAGCTTGCGAGCCTCGCCGCCGTCCGGGTGCATGACGTAGAGTTGATTTCCCGGTGTGCCCGGAGTGCCCATTCCCGCGGGGAAATAGGGCGCACCCGGTCCGCTCGTCGGCGCCGTCGGCGTGCGCGCGGCCGCGCCTGCGCCCGCGGGAGCCGCATCGCGATCCGACGTGAAGACGAAGAAGCTGCCGTCGCGCGACCAGCGCGGATTCGATTCGCTCTTGTCCTTCGTGAAGGTGAGCTGGCGCGTGCTCGACAGGCCGCGGTCCGTGCTCACGATGAAGATGTCACTCTGCCGGCGCACTTCCTTCCAGTCGGGGATGCTGGTGGTGTAGAGCACGCTCTTGCCGTCCGGGCTCACGGCGGTGCCGCCGATCTGCCGCATGTTCTGTCCGTCGAGCCAGGTCATCGGACGCTTGGATGCGGCGCCGCCTTGCGCGTTGAGAATCGCGGCGGGTAGCGCGAGCGCGAGAACCGCGAGCGTGGCCGAAACGCGCTCTCGATGAAAGAGACCGAGGATCATGTGGAGGAGCTCCGTATTGTGTGGGGACGTGAACATACGCCGGCGCAGCGCGCAACGTTGCACCACAGTCTTGCACGCAAAACGCCGGCAACGTCAAGGGAGACTCGTCTCCCGATGTTGCCGGCGCGTTAAGAACAGCGCCCGATAGCGCATGGCGCGCCTTTAGGCGGATGACTCGCGCGCGCGCCGGGTGAGGCTCTTGATCACCGCGAGGATGTCGGCGAGATCGAAGGGCTTAGGTAGCAGCGGGCAGCCGCACGCTTCGATCAAATCGAGCGCGCGGTCGCTGGTGTCGCCGGTGGTGAAGACCGTGCGATCGCGCAGGTGCGGTTGGAGCGACGCCGCGAATTCGAACAGTTCATCGCCGCGAACGTCTGGCATGCGCAGGTCGATGATCATTGCATCGAACTGCTCCGACTTGAGGTACGCCTGGGCCGTAGCGCCCGACTCGGCGATCCGCGGATCGTAGCCGCCGCGGGTCAACGCCATCGCGAGCGCGCGCAAGATCGTCGGCTCATCGTCGACGACAAGAATGCGCGGGGCGCTATGCGGAGACATCTCGGAGGGCTCGGTCACGAGGAGGGTAGGAGATATTCGCGCCGGTCAGAGTGCGGGCGCGCCGTCGCCGACCGCGCGGAAGAGCGCAGCGGGTGGCCGGTAGAGCGTGCGGACGCAGCGAGTCACTGCTTCGGTCGGCGACAGGTCACGCAAACCCGCCACGGTCGCCACTTCCATTGCTTCACGAATCTGGATGGATAGACTGCGCGGATCGATGCGCAGCCGCCCCGCCGACTGATCCAACGTCTCGCGATCTGAAAACCGGAAGAACTGATATGCCCGGAGCACGCGTGCGGCCACGACGATCCGCAGCGGCGACGTCAGGCCGACGGACGTCACCAGGCGGCGCAGATGTCTGACCGTCACACCCGCGCTCACAGCGAGATCCTCGACCGACGGATAGCGATGCGGCGCGCCGAACACTCCACGTATCGCGCGCACGACTGCCGCGGGAAGGCGAGTGAAGGGGTGCTGCAGAGCCATGAGTAGTTGGTCGACGACGGCATCAGCGGTCAGGCGCTCCACGAGATTGCGTATGTTGCTTCCGACATCGTCCGAACCGGCCAAGAGGAGACCACGGACGCCTTGCTTCGACAATTGAACGACCGGCTTGATCCCGGCACACGACAGCGACGTGTAGATGACGCACGGAATCCAGTGATACTCGCCTAACAAATCAGCCAGCGGCGTCACCTTTCCAGCGAGCCGCCTATCAGCTGGATCGACTACGATTAAATCGACCGACCGGGACTCGACCATAGCCGCGAGTCCACGATCGCCATCTACGCCGTCGGCCGAGGTGACTACAAACTCTCCCGAAAGAGCAGTTCGCAGCCTTAACAAGAATGGATCGGGTAGCACCGTAACAATTTCCACGCGAATCCATCGCTCGAAGGCGAGTTACAACACGTGCTCGGCGGGACGCCGATCGAGATTTGATGTCCCATCTGCGAAGACGATGTCCGAAATGCGCAGTAGGATGTCCGAAAAGTGCAGCTGTGGCCCTTCAGAAACCAGGTACCGTAGCGATGTGGCGTGACGCAAGATAGCTCGCCACTAGAAGTTAGACTCGCCTAAGGAAGAAAAGACACTCCCGCCTGCAGAGGTTTTATGCGCCGCACCGCCATCCGCGTCCTGCTTACCGCGCTTGCCCTCGCCGCCGTTGCCTGCACGAACCCGACTGGCCCGACCAAGGCTAACAACGCCGATCTCGCACTTCCCGTCGGCAGCCACTAGTCGTTGTTCGTAGGAACGTCCCGCTCGAGCAGAGTTCAGCGGTAGATCAGCGCAGCAAAAGACATCTCGTTGTTGGTCGTTGATCTACATCGCACCAGCGAACGCGTGACTCCCCCTCGGCGACGCCCGCGCGCCTAGTTGCTCTCGCATCCCCGCCAAAGCGTCCGCGATCGGCGCTATTGACGCCGCCAGCAGAGGCTCAGCAACCGGTGGTGTAAGCCTCCGTTCCGACCGCTTTAGATCCGCGAGAGCGGCCTCAGTTTGAAAGATCAGCTGTGAAATCCCCCGCTCAGTCGCGATACTCAGCGCCTGATCGAACTCCGCACGCGCCGTCTCCAGACGGCCGAAGGTCAGTGCGCCGGCCCCGGCATAGAGATGGTAGTAGCCCGCCACACGTGCCGGGAGCCGCTCGGTAGCCAAGTCGCGCCGGTACTGCTCGAAGACGAGCTCCGTGCGGTCCATCGCCGCGAGCTCCATTAGGTTGAGAAGGGCAGTCTGCCTAACGAACGGCTCCTGCGCCGTAGCCGCGACGACCAGAAACGCATCGCGGGCCGCCGAGCGCACGCCCATTTCCGAAAATGACGCGGCGACGTCCGCGAGCGCTCGCTCCCGCGCGAGCGGATCGCGGAGATCCTCCAGCGCGGAATACGCGAGCTGGACTGCTGACTCGAAGTCGCGCCGCAGAAAGGCGACGGTCGACCGAGAATGTCGTGCAATGCCGCGAACTTCGGTGAGGGCCAGCTGTTCCGCTTCCGTCTCCGCGGCGCGAAGCGCGATTTCGGCGCCCGGAAGGTTGCCGCGCTCCGTCATGACGTCGCCGACATAGCACCGGTTGCGAATCATCATCGAGCGATCGCCAACGAGCGACGCATGATCAACGGCTGCGGAGTAGGCATCGTGCGCCGCGTCCCACTGCGCGAGCTGGCGACGGCATTCACCCAGTCGCATGTACGCAGTGGTGACCTCCGACACATCCGCCTTGTCCATCGTCGTGCCGCAGAGCTGCACGACAGTTTCGTAGACATCGGCCGCGAGCGTCCAGCGAGCATCCAGCTCGAGCACCCTGCCATACGCCATCAGGCGAGGCCGGATGGTGACGGTGTTGCCCGGCCGGCTGCCGAGAATCGCCGATAGGAGACTGGAGAGAATGCCGCGGCTGCTGTCCACGCCCTCGATCGTATCTATCGCCTGGCGCACGGCAGCGACCTGCGTGTGCAATGCACTCGCTCCACTCGAAAGCGGCGCGCTCGCAGACTGACGCCATTGCTCCAACAGGCGCAGCGATAGCAC
>JALZAE010000151.1 GCA_030948535.1 Gemmatimonadota bacterium
GAGCTCGAGCTCCTGCGGGCTGAACGGCTTGGCGAGATAGTCGTCGGCGCCCAGCGAGAGGCCTTTGATGCGGTCGGGCTCGTCGCGGCGCGCGGTGAGCATCAGCACCGCGAGCTCGCGCGTGGCGTCGCCGGCGCGCAGCTGCTGGAGCACCTCGAAGCCGGACATCTCCGGCAGCATCAAGTCGAGCACGACGAGCGCGGGACGCTCCTCGCGCGCGGCGCGCAGCGCTTCGGCGCCCGTCGCGGCGGTGGAGACGCGGTAGCCCGCCTTCGCCAAATGATAGGCGACGAGCGCGACGATATCGGGCTCGTCATCCACGACGAGGACGCGCTCGCCGCCGGTGGGTGCGGCGCTCGTCACGATCGCTCGACGATGGCGCCGGCCAGACGACGCTGAATCTTGGCGACGATCATCTCGATCGCGATCGCGTTCTTGCCGCCGCGCGGCACGATCACGTCGGCATAGCGCTTACTGGGCTCCACGAATTCCAGGTGCATGGGGCGGACGGTCGACTCGTACTGATTCAGGATCTCCTCCAAGGGTCGTCCCCGAATGCGCAGATCGCGCCTGATCCGGCGCAGGAGGCGCACGTCCGCATCGGCGTCCACGAACACTTTCACCTCGCACAGCGCGCGCACCCGCGGATCGACGAAGAGCAGGATGCCGTCGATGACGATGACATCGGCGGGCTCCACGCGCACCGGCTCACCGCGGCGCGCGTGCGTGACGAAATCGTACACCGGCTTGTCGATGCCCTTGCCGGCGGCGAGCTGCTCGAGCTGCGACACGAGCAGCTCGGTGTCGAACGCATCGGGGTGATCCCAGTTTACGCGCCGCCGCTCTTCAAACGGCAGGTGTGTGAGATTGCGGTAGTACGCGTCCATGTCGATGAACGCCACCGATGCGCCCCGCAACGCCTCCGCCACTCGCCTGGCTACCGTCGACTTGCCCGAGCCCGATCCACCCGCGATGCCGATAATGAGCGGCTTCATGTCGTCACGCGCGAAAGCTGGGCGCGGAGGCCGCCGAGGTGAAGCGAGGAAGGGGTCACGATGATGTAACGGAGTCCGGTCGAGAACCGATGCGCGAGCGCAATTCGAAGTTGCCTGGAAGACGGAGCCACGGCAACGGCATTTGCCTTTTTCGGTTCCCGACCATCGCGACGCCGAGTAACTTCTTGCGATGCGATATCAGGCTTTGCTGGCGCTCGTGCTCGGCTCGGCAGCTTCCGCGGCGGCGCAAGGCGCGCGCGATTCGATCGATCTGGTCGTGGCGTCGACGACCGACGTCCACGGGCGCGTTCGCGGCTGGGACTACTATACGAACAGCGCCGACCCCGCGCGCGGACTCACCCGTGCCGCGACGATCGTCGACTCGGTGCGCGCGTCGGCGCTGGGCCGGGTGATCCTCATCGACGCGGGCGATCTGCTGCAGGGGAATCCGCTCACCTTCGTCGCGGCGCGCATCGATCGCAGCGGCACGCACCCGGTCATCGCCTCCATGAACGCGATGAAGTACGACGCGGCGGCAATCGGAAACCACGAGTTCAACTATGGCCTGCCGACCCTCGATCGGGCGATCGCGCAGGCGACCTTTCCATTTCTCGCGGCCAATGCGTACACGCCGGCCGGCAAGCGCGCCTACCCGGCGTATCGCATCGTCGAGCGCATGGGCGTTCACGTCGGGATCGTAGGCGCGACGACGCCCGGGTCGATGCTCTGGGATCGCGACAATCTGCGCGGCCACGTGATGCTGCGCGACATCGTGCCGGATGTGCGCAAGGCAGTCGCCGAGGTGAAGGCGAAAGGCGCGGACGTGGTGGTCGTTACCGTGCACAGCGGATTGAACGAAGCGTCGAGCTATGACACCGTCGAGACGAGGCTGCCGAGCGAGAACGTCGCGGCCCGGCTCGCGCACGAGGTCGACGGGATCGATCTCATCGTTTACGGTCACTCGCACCGGCAGATGGCCGACACCGTCATCGGCCGCACGCTGCTGACGCAGCCGAAGAACTGGGCGACGAGCGTCAGTGTCGCGCATCTCGGCCTGCTCCGCGATGGCGGAAAATGGCGCGTCGTATCGAGGCGCGCGACGCTGGTACCGGCCGCGGGGCACGCGGAGTCGCCGGCAATTCTCGCCGCGACGGAGCAGAAGCACACGCGAACGATCGCCTACGTTGGCCAGGCGATCGGTCGCACCGCCGTCGCCTGGCGCTCCGACTCGGCGCGCGTGACGGATACGCCGATCATGGACTTCGTGCTCGAGACGATGCGGGAGACGGCGCACACCGATCTGGCGGCGAGCGCCGCGTTCGACATCGGCGCGAAGATCGACTCCGGCGCCATCACCGTGGCCGAGCTCGCGAAGCTTTACCCGTACGACAACACCCTCGTCGGCGTGCGCATCACGGGACGCCAGCTGCGCGACTACCTCGAGTTCAGCGCGCGCTACTTCGGCACGTACGGCACCGCCGAGCCCGCGACTGATCCGAAGGTTCCCGGCTTCAACTTCGACATGATCGCCGGCGCCGACTATACGATGGACGTGTCCCGGCCGATCGGCTCGCGCATCACGTCGCTGACCTTCAAGGGGCGTCCCGTCCGCGACGACGATCACTTCACGCTCGCGCTGAACAACTATCGTGCGTCGGGCGGCGGCGGCTTCGCGATGCTGCGCGGCGCGCCGGTGATGTTCGACAAGCAGCTCGACATTCGTCAATTGCTGATCGACGAAGTGCGCAAGCGAGGCGTGATCCGCCCGGAGGATTTCTTCCATCGGAACTGGACCTTCGCGCCGCCCGCGGCCGTCGCGCGCGCGTACACGGCGGCAGCGGGTGGGGATCACGCGTTCGGCAACGTGCCGTCGCCACCGCCTCAGACAGCGGCCCCCGCGGGGCGTAAAGCCACCCACATCCGGTTGGTCGCCATCAACGACTTTCATGGCGCGCTCGATTCCCGCACGGACACGCGCGGCGTGCGGCGCGGCGGGGCCGCCGCGCTCGCCAGCGTGCTCGAGCGCGAGGAAGCCAAGTGCACGGGCGAGTGCGCGTGGCTCCTCGTCGACGGTGGCGACGAGTTCCAAGGGACCCCGGCGTCGAACCTGGCCTTCGGGCGCCCGGTGGTGGAAGTGTTCAACATCCTTGGCGTCGCGGCGGCGGCGCTGGGCAATCACGAGTTCGATTGGGGAATCGATACGCTGCGCGCCCGCATGCGCGAAGAGCGCTACTCGATGATGGGCGCGAACGTGCGCTCGGTCGACGGATCGCCGCTGCCGTGGCTCAGCCAAGACACGATCGTGGAGCGCGGTGGCGTCAAGATCGGACTGGTCGGCATCGCGCTGCCCTCGACGCCGCGCGAGACGAAACCGAGCAACGTGCGAACGCTGCAATTCCTCGAACCCGCTCCAGTGGCCGACGAGCATGCGCGATCGCTGCGACAGCGCGGCGCGGAGCTGGTGGTCGTCCTCGCGCACCTCGGCGCGTTCTGCGATCAGAGCGGGCGTAACGCTTGTAACGGCGCAATCATCGATCTGGCGCAGCACGTCACCGAGCACATCGACGCGATCGTGAGCGGCCACACGCACTCGCTCGTCGAGAGCGTCGTGAAGGGAATTCCCATCGTGCAGGCGCGGCTCGGCGGAACCGCCGTCGGCGTGATCGATATCCCGGTGGTGCCGAGTTCCGCGCGCCCGGGTACGATCGACGTCATCAACGTGCTCACGGACTCCGAGACGCCGCAGCCGCGCGTCGATTCGATCGTAAAGCGCGCGTTGTCCGCCGTTGCGTTGCTCGTGAATCGCCCGGTGGCGACGATCGCCGCGGCGATGCCGAAGAGCGGGGAGCAGTACGCGCTCGGCAACCTGATCGCGGATGCCGTGCGCGAAGCCGCGCACTCGGACGTCGGCATCATGAACAACGGCGGCATTCGCGCGGCGATGGTGGCCGGGCCGGCGACCTACGGCACGGCGTTCGAGGTGGTGCCGCTGGACAATCATCTGGTGAGGCTGACGGTCACCGGTGCGCAGCTCCGGTCATACCTCGAGTCCAACGTCAAGCAGCTCCGCAATGGGCAACCGCGCATCCATGTCAGCGGCTTGAGCATCAAGCTCGATACGACGGTCACGACGAATCGTGTCGTTGGGTTAGCGACGACGGCCGGCGCGGCCATCGACGATGCCAAGAGCTATACGGTGACCATCAACGACTTCATGACGGAGACCGAGCCCGGGCTCACCCTCGCGCGGACGGCGTCGAGCAGCTCGATTCTCGAGCCGACGCTGCTCGAGTCGTTCATCGACTACCTCAAGTCGCGGCCGCAGCCGGTGCAGCCGCCGGCCGATGCGCGCATCACCGTCAAGTAGATGCCCGACACACTTTCCGTCTTCATCAACGCGCAGAAGGTCGTCGTGCCCACTGGCGCCCGCGTGCGTGACGCGCTCGCAGCGTGGAATGCGGATGCCGCGCGCGAAGTGGAGTCCGGCGCGCGCATCGTGACGGACAATCGCGGACTGCCGATCGACGTCGACACTCCGCTCCACGGCGGCGCGATCTTCCGCCTCGTCAGCGCGCGCGAGCGCGCCCGCGACGACGACGATCTGCTTCACTAGCCACCGAGTCACAACGACGTGCCAGTCCTGAGCCGAGAGCTTCTGCGAGCGCTCCCGAAAGCGGAGCTGCACTGTCACCTCGACGGCTCCGTGCGTCCATCGACGCTGATCGAGCTCGGTGCCGAGTACGGGCAACCGATGCCGGCGGACGACGCGGAGACGTTGCGCGAGTTCATGCTGGTGCGTGATGCCCGGCACCTCGAGGACTATCTCGCACGATTCGCTTTCACGCTCTCGGTGATGCAGCATGCCGAGTCGCTCGAGCGCATCGCGTACGAGCTGATGGAGGATGCGGCGCACGATGGCGTGCGCTATCTCGAGATGCGCTTTGCGCCCGTGCTCAATCAGCACAATGGACTCTCGTTGGGCGCGGCCGTCGAGGCGCCGCTTCGCGGCATCGCGCGAGCGGAACGCGAGCACGGAATCATCGGCCGCGTGATCGTTGTCGGCTTGCGAAACCAGCCGCCCGACATCTCACTCGAGTTGGCGCGCCTCGCGGTGGCGTACCGCAACCGCGGCGTGGTCGGTTTCGACCTCGCAGGCGGCGAGGCGGGCAATCCGGCGTCGGTGCACGCGGCCGCGTTCTCGTACGCGCGCGAGCACGATATGGCGGTGACGGTGCATGCGGGCGAAGGCGCCGGCGCCGAGTCCGTGCGCGAGGCCGTGCACATCTGCGGCGCCAATCGCATCGGCCACGCGACGCACCTCATCGATGATCCGTCCCTCACGCAGTACGTGAACGATCGGCGCATCACGCTCGAGATCTGTCTGACCAGCAACGTGCAGACGCGCGCCGTGCCCGACTACGAGTCGCACCCGCTCCGGTCGTACTACGATGACGGCCTCAACGTCGTGCTCAACACCGACAACAGACTGATGAGCGGCACGACGTTGACCGATGAATACTTTCACGCCGCGCGCCATCTCGACTTCACGATGGCCGAGCTGGCAGAGATCGCCCTCAACGGTTTCACCAGCGCGTTTCTTCCATGGCAGGAGCGCGAGACGCTGGTGACACGCGTACGCGCCGAGATCGCCGCGCTGTCGGGGGCGAAGTGAGCGACGCGTACGATGCGATCGTCGCCGGCGCGGCCGCGGCGATTCGCGGACGGCTCGCCGGCCTCGTGCCGCGCATCGCGATCGTGCTAGGCAGCGGACTTGGCGATCTGGTTCGCGAGATCACCGACGTACGCAGCGTTGCCTTCGCCGACATCCCCGGATTTCCCGCGCCGACGGTAGAGGGCCATGCGGGCCGTCTCGTCGCCGGCAAGCTCGGCGGCAGCGACGTGCTCGCGCTCGCCGGGCGCTTCCACATGTATGAAGGACACTCCGCCGACATTGCCGCGCTCCCGGTGCGCGTCGCGCACGCGCTCGGTGTACGCACGCTGTTCGTCAGCAACGCCGCCGGCGGTGTGCGGCGTAGTTTCCGTCCGGGCGATCTAATGTTGATCGAGGACCAGATCAACTTGATGTTTCGCAATCCGCTGATCGGTCCGGTGCGCTCTGGCGAAGAGCGCTTCCCCGACATGTCGGCGCCATTCGATCGCGACTTGCTGCAACTGCTTCGCGAGGCGGCGCTCGCCGCCGGAGTGCCGATTGTCGAGGGCGTTTACTGCGGCCTCACCGGACCGAGCTACGAGACGCCGGCGGAAGTACGCATGCTGGAGCGGCTCGGCGCCGACGCCGTCGGGATGTCGACGGTGCCCGAGGTGATTGTCGCGCGCGCGCTTGGTATGCGCGTGGCGGGCGTTAGCTGCATCACCAACATGGCGGCCGGCATTACCGGGGCCGTCCTTGGCCACCGCGAGGTCATCGAGACCGCGGATCGCGTCAAGGTCAGCTTCATCGCTCTGGTGAAGGAGTGGGCGGCGCGGGTGCCGTGAGCGCCCGGGGCGCGGCGTGCACACCCACCCCTCCATTGTGATCTAGATCAAGAATGCCTTCTCCTGGCCGATACTCTGAAAGTCGGCGAGCGCACTTGCGCGCCCGCAACTGGGGTCGAGCGAGGACTAAAGAGATGGGAAGCTGGAAGGCCGACGAGAGCGAGCCGGCTCGCATTACCGTGCTCCTGATCGAAGACAAGCCCGAGGACGTCAGACCGCTGCGTGCCGCACTGGAGCAGCAGTTCGCGTCGGCGCGATCGAAGACAGGCTTCAGACTCGTCCAGGCCGACCGCCTCGTGTCGGGGCTGCAGAGGCTCGCGCAAGAGCGTGTCGACATCGTCATGCTCGACCTCATGCTGCCGGACTCGCGCGGTCT
Source organism: Gemmatimonadota bacterium (assembly GCA_030948535.1). Lineage (GTDB taxonomy): Bacteria > Gemmatimonadota > Gemmatimonadetes > Gemmatimonadales > Gemmatimonadaceae > JALZAE01. The sequence continues at coordinate 6,868 of JALZAE010000151.1, forward strand.
CAAGACGCTTGGCCACGTGCGTCGCCAGTCGCCGACGGTGCCGATCGTCGCGCTCGTCGCGCTCGACGATGAATCGCTCGGCATCCAGGCCGTCCAGCGCGGTGCGCAGGACTATCTCGTGAAGAGCCAGCTCAGTCCCGGACTCGTCGCGCGCGCGCTGCGCTACGCGATCGAGCGCCAGCAACTCCATGTGACGCTGCGCCAGCTGTCGCTCACCGACAACCTCACGGGATTGTACAATCGTCACGGCTTCCACACGCTGTGCGAGCATCACCTCAAGCTCGCGCCGCGCACTCGCGGTCTCCTGCTCGTGCGAGCCGACGTCGGCGGTCTGGACGACATCGCCGAACGATTCGGTCGCGCCGAAGGCGATCGCGCGCTGTCGCAGGGTGCTGAGATCCTCAAGGCAACCTTCCGTGCGTCAGACGTGATTGCACGTTTGGGCGACGACCAGTTCGTCGTCCTCGTGCTCGACGCCGCCGACGAGAGCGGCGAGATCATCGGCTCACGCCTTCAGCAGCGCCTCGACGCGTACAACTCGCGTCCCGCGCGTCCGTATCAATTGTCGCTCGACGTCTCGATTTCCCGCTTCGCTCCGGACCGCACGCCTTCCGTCGACGACCTGTTGGCGCTGGTCGAGCGGCCCAGCGCGGGGACGGAGCATTTTGAGAGCGTCGAGATACGAAGGACGGGATGAGAACTAGGTGTTGGGTGTTAGGTGTTAGGTGTTGAGGGGAGTATCAAAGGACGCGGGCCGAAAGAAGTTCCTCCGGCCCGCGCTCTACATTTTGCCTCCGCCCTAAAGACCTCAACACCTAGCACCCAACACCCTTTTCTATCTCGTCCTCGGAACCGGTGACGGCGGCAGCGACATCACGCGATTCTTGAACGCGTGAAAATTCTGCGAATCCTGGGTCAGTCCCTGCATGATCGCTGGGTCGATCGCCGCGATCATCCGCTGCGTGTCGGCGATGCGGTCTTCCTCGAGTGGGTGCGTCAGGAACCAGGCATCGACGCCGGCGGGCTTCGTCTTCCGCTCTTCGAGCAGGATGTTGAACATCTCCGGAATGCCGCGCGGATCGATGCCGGCGCGCGTCACGTTTCGGACGCCGACTTCGTCGGCCTCGGTCTCGTCCTGCCGGCTGAACTTCGCGAACAGCGCGCCCCCCGCGGCGTTGATCAGGTCGCTCGCGCCGGGAGCGCCGCAGACCTTGAGCAGCACGCACCCGAGCGTGACACCGACCTGCGCCTGCTGTGCCTTCTCCATCTGCTTCACCGAGTGCCGCATGATCACGTGGCCGATCTCGTGGCCAAGCACGCCCGCGACCTGATCCATCTTCTGCGCGCGCTCGATCAGTCCGCGATTGACGTATACGTAACCGCCCGGCACCGCGAAGGCGTTCACCTCTTTGCTATCGACCACATAGAAGTGCCACTCTAGATTCCGGTCGTCGGAGAGATGCGCGATCGAATCGCCGAGTACGTTGATGTATCGGTTGATCTCAGGGTCGCCGACGATCGGAAGCTGCGCGTTGATCTGCTGCGAGTATTGCTGGCCCATCTGCACTTCTTGTTGCGTCGAAACACCGCACGCGCTGGCGCCGATCGCCACCACCGCGCACGCTAGGAGTCGTTTCATTCTAGGTTCCTCGGTCGTCGATCTTACCGGCACGTTGGGCAAGAGCCATTCCAGTACGCTTCCACGACATGCACCGGTAACATTTTGAAGTTGCTGACCTTAGCGCGTGATCTGCAGCGTCGCAAAGCTCGCGAGCGTCAAGGGTTATTCGTCGCCGAAGGGACGCGCGCCGTGGAAGAGCTGCTTCGCTCGCCGCTAGTCGTGCGCGGCGCGCTCGTCTCGCC
>JALZAE010000179.1 GCA_030948535.1 Gemmatimonadota bacterium
GTGCTAGGTGTCAGGGCGCGAGGCTGAGATTCACCGCACCGAAGGGAATTCTTCTCAACGCCCTTCTTGGCCCTAACACCCGGCACCTAGCACCTAACACCTGCTTTTCCGTTGCCATCCCGTTACACGACCGCCGCCATGATCGCCGAAGTGCGCGCCCATCTTTCGTGCATGACAGAGCTGCGCACTCACAACGATCAACCGGTCATTCCGTGAAATCATTTTCGATCCTGGCGGCAGTCGTTCTCGGTGCCGCACTCAGCGCGTGTGGTGGTGGCGACAGTGCCGGGAAGTCGGGGGCCAGCGCGAGCGCGGCGCCCCGCGCGTCCAACAGTGGCGTCGACCTCACCGGCGCCGGCGCGACCTTTCCCAATCCGCTCTACACCAAGTGGTTCTCCGACTACGCCACCAAGACGGGCGTGAAGATCAACTATCAGTCGATCGGCTCGGGGGGCGGCATCAGACAGCTCACCGAAGGTACGGTCGACTTCGGCGCCAGCGACGCGCCGATGAGCGATGCGGAGATCGCCAAGCTCAAGGGGCCCGTGCTTCACATTCCGACCGTGATGGGCGCGGTGGCCATCACCTACAACGTGCCGAACGTCGCGCAGGGGCTCAAACTCACCGGCCCCGTCATCGCCGACATCTTCGCCGGCAAGATCACCAAGTGGAACGACAGCAGGATCAAGACGCTCAACACCACGTCGACGCTGCCCGCGTCCGACATCATCGTCGTCCACCGCTCCGATGGCAGCGGTACCACGTACATCTTCTCCGACTACCTCGCCGCCGTCAGTCCGGCTTGGTCGAAATCGCCGGGCAAGGGAAAGGAACTGCAGTGGCCGGTCGGACTCGGCGGCAAGGGCAACGAGGGCGTGGCAGGGCAGGTGAAGCAGACGCCGGGAGCGATCGGGTACGTGGAGCTGGTGTACGCGAAGCAGAACAAGCTGCCGTACGCCGCGGTGCAAAACGCGAAGAATGAGTTCGTGATCCCATCGCTCGAGTCCATCACCGCCGCGGCGGCCTCGGCCAACTTCCCGCCCAACACCGACTATCGCGTCTCGATCGTGAACGCACCCGGTGCCGGTGCGTATCCGATCTCGTCGTTCACTTATCTGCTCGTTCCGCAGAGGATTGCCGATGCCGCCAAGGGAAAGAAGCTCGTCGACTTTCTCCGTTGGGCTCTGACCGAGGGTGAGCCGACTGCGGCGCCGCTCGATTTCGCGCCACTTCCAGCCGCACTGATTGCCGATCTCACCAAGCGCATCGATACGATCAAACTCGGCTCGGGCAGCTGATACGCACATGAGCGACGCGACGGCTGCGCCACCACCCGCGGTGGATGCCGCGCCGACTCCGCCTTCCACCGCGCCGCGATTCACGCTGCGGATCGAGGGTACCGCGGTTGGCGATCGGATCTATCACGGCGCGATCATCTTTTTCGCGTCGTGTATTCCATTGCTGCTCATGCTCCTCTTCATCGAGCTCGGGCGCGCGGCATGGCCGACGTTCCACAAATTCGGATTTTCCTTTCTCACCACGAGCAGATGGGATCCCGTCGCCGGAGAGTTCGGCGCCGCGCCCGCCATCTACGGTACGATCGTTACCGCCATTATCGCGCTCGTGGTGGCGACGCCGTTGGCGCTTGGCGTCGCGATTTTTCTCTCGGAGTTCGCGCCGCATTGGCTTCGCCAGCCGCTCGCGTTCCTCGTCGACTTGCTCGCGGCGATTCCCAGTGTCGTCTATGGGCTGTGGGGCATCTTCGTGCTCGTTCCGGTTATGCGCACGGTGGTGATGCCCTTCTTGCGCGACACGCTCCACCTCGGCGCCACTCCCTTCTTTTCCGGTCCGGCCTATGGACCGAGCATGCTCACCGCCGGTCTCATTCTCGCCGTGATGGTGCTGCCATACATCTCGAGCGTATCGCGCGAAGTGCTGCTTGCAGTGCCGAGGTCGCAGCGTGAGGCGGCGATGGCGCTCGGCGCCACGCGCTGGGAGACGATCCGGTCGGCGGTGATTCCGTACGCCAAGTCGGGCATCATCGGCGGCGTCATCCTCGGGCTGGGGCGAGCGCTGGGCGAGACCATGGCGGTGACGATGCTCATCGGAAATAGACCGGAGATCTCGTCGTCGCTCTTCGCGCCGGGCTACACGATGGCGTCGCAGATCGCCAACGAGTTCAGCGAGGCATCGGGCGACCTGCATCTATCGGCGCTGATGGCGCTGGGCTTCACGCTCTTCGTGATCACGCTGGTGGTGAACGCCGTCGCGCGCTGGCTGGTGTGGCGGGTGTCGCGTGGACCCGGTGTTGCCGCATGAAGCCGAGTGGTCCGCGCCGCACCGCTCAACAGCGCGCATTCGCCGCGCGCACGATCCGGACGATCCGGAGGCGGCGCCTGGTGAACAACATCATGGTCGGGCTGGTCGCGTTCGCCGCGCTGCTCGCCACGCTGCCGCTGCTGTTCATCCTGTTTCACTTGCTCAAGACGGGCGCCGCGTCGATGAGCGTGAATTTCTTCACGCGCATGCCCACACCCGTCGGCGAGACCGGCGGCGGCATGGCCAACGCGATCATCGGCACGCTGATCCTCGTCGGTCTCGCCTGTACGTTCGGACTGCCCGTCGGCATCGGCGCCGGACTGTATCTGGCGGAGTTTCGCTCGACTCGCCTGGCGACCGCAGTTCGATTCTTGTCGGACGTCCTCAACGGATTGCCGTCGATCGTGATGGGGATCTTCGCCTGGCAGTTCCTGGTGCGGCCGCTCGGGCACTACTCCGCCTGGGCCGGCGGCGTCGCGCTCGGCGCGATGATGATTCCGATGGTGACGCGTACGACGGAGGAGATGGTGCGGCTCGTTCCGGTGTCGCTCCGCGAAGCGGCGCTGGCGCTGGGCTATTCGCGCGCGCGCACGTCGATGCAGATCGTGCTGCGCACCGCGGCGGCCGGGATCGTCACCGGCGTATTGGTGGCGGTTGCGCGCATCGCCGGCGAGACGGCGCCACTCCTGTTCACCGCGCTCGGCAACCAGTTCTGGTCGACAAAGCTCAGCCAGCCGATCGCCGCGCTGCCATTGCAGATCTACACCTATGCGCTCAGTCCGTACGACGAGCAGCACTCGCTGGCCTGGGCCGGCGCGCTCGTCCTCATCTTCCTCGTCCTCGTGATCAGTGTCCTCGCCCGCTTCGCAACCCGCTCAAAATTCGCCGGCGGCAGTGGCGACTAGCGTTCGCACGACGATGCTGGTCTCGCACGGGGGGCAAGAAAAGAGCCCTCCGTCAACGCCGCGCATCCAGGTCGAGGCGCTCACCGCGCTCTTCGGGTCGGTGCGCGCGGTACGTGAAGTCACGATGTCGTTCTTCGACCAGCGCGTCACCGCGATCATCGGACCCTCGGGCTGCGGCAAGTCGACGTTTCTGCGCTGCCTCAATCGGATGCACGAGACGATTCCCGGCGCGACCGTTGACGGTCACGTCATGCTCGATGGCCGCGACGTCTACGAGCGCGCCGTCAACGCGATCGAAGTGCGCAAGCACATCGGGATGGTGTTCCAGCGCCCGACGCCTTTTCCGACGATGTCCATCCGCGACAACGTGCTCGCGGGCCTTAAGGTGAAGCGCGACAAGCGCGTCTCCAATCGCAGCGCCGACGAGACGGTCGAGCGCGCGCTCAAACGCTCTGCGCTCTGGGAAGAGGTGAAGGACCGGCTCAAGACGAGCGCGGTCGGGTTGTCGGGCGGGCAGCAGCAGCGCCTGTGCATCGCGCGCGCCCTGGCGACCGAACCCGAGGTGCTACTGCTCGATGAGCCCACCGCATCGCTCGATCCGCTCAGCACGCAGAGCGTCGAGGAGCTCGTCTACGAGCTGCGCAAGGACATGACTGTCGTGATCGTGACGCACAACATGCAGCAGGCCGCCCGCGTCTCCGACTCCACCGCGTTTTTCCTCGCCGGCGAGCTCGTGGAAGTCGCCCCGACCAGTCAGCTGTTCACCACGCCGAAGGATCCGCGCACCGAGGCCTACATCACCGGCCGCTTCGGATGACCGAGTCCACTATGACAGCCGTCACGACGCCGCCGAGCAATGATCCGGTGATGTCAGGGACGATCGTGGCGCGATCGTTCTCCTTCTGGTACGGGAAGAAGCAGGCGCTGCAGGCAATCAATCTCGTCATCCAGCCCCGTGCGATCACCGCGCTCATCGGACCGTCGGGGTGCGGCAAGTCGACATTCCTCCGATCCATCAACCGCTTGAACGAGATGATTCAGGGCACGCGTTGGGAGGGCAACCTGCTGCTCGACGGCGCGGACGTCTACTCGAAGGAGACGGACGTCGTGTCACTGCGGCAGCGCGTCGGGATGGTGTTCCAGCGATGGAATCCCTTTCCGAAATCGATTTACGACAACGTCGCCTTCGGCCCGCGCACCAACGGCGAGAGTGCCCGCGCCACGCTCGACAACATCGTGGAGACGTCGCTCCGCCGCGCGGCGCTGTGGGATGAGGTGAAGGATCGTCTCCGTCAGGACGCGCTCGGCTTGTCGGGCGGGCAGCAGCAGCGTTTGTGCATTGCGCGCGCGCTCGCCAACGATCCCGAAGTGTTGTTGCTCGACGAGCCGGCGAGCGCGCTCGATCCGATCGCCACGCAGAAGATCGAGGAGCTGTTGTTCGAGCTGAAGAAAGAGCTTACCGTCGTCATCGTCACGCACAATCTGCAGCAGGCCGCGCGGGCGTCGGACTACACCGCATTTTTCTATCTGGGCGGCATGGTGGAGTACGACACCACCGATCGCCTCTTCACTAGTCCGCGCGCGGCCCGGACCGAAGCGTACGTCACCGGGAGGTTTGGATGAGCCCCGACGCAACAGGAAGCGTGGCGCCGCCCGCCGGGCAGAGCGCCGGCTTTCGCCACTTTCACGAGCAGCTCGACACGCTGAAGCAGCGTCTGCTCGACATGTCCGAGCGCGCCGAGGCGCTCGTCGATGTCTCCGTCGACGCACTCCTCAGCCGGGACGCGATGAAGGCCGAGGCGGTGCTGGCCGGCGACCGCGAGATCGACGAGCTCGAAGTGGAGATCGAGGCGCTCGCGATCTCACTGCTGGCGCTCCAGCAGCCAATGGCACGCGACCTCCGCTTCATCATCGGCGCCATCAAGGTCTCGAGCGACCTCGAGCGGGTCGGCGATCACGCGGTGAACATGGCGCAGTCCGCGCTGCGGCTCATCGCGAACAAGTCCGACATCACGCCCGATCCGGAGATCGAGGAGATGGCGCGCCGCGCCCGCCAGATGCTCGGCGACGCGCTCGACTCATTCATTCGCGCCGATGGTGCGCTCGGCCGCGCGGTGTGCGCGATGGATGATCAGGTCGATGCGCTGCACGACTCCGTGTTCCGGATCGTCATCACGCACATGCTTGAGGACCCGCAGACGATCTCGGCGGCGTTGGAATTGTTTCTGGTGAGTCGCAATCTGGAGCGTGTGGCGGACCTGGCGACCAACATTGGCGAGGACGCGGTGTACCTTGCCGAGGGCAAGCAGATCAAGCATCACTTCGAGGACAGAAAACCGAAGTTATCAGACCGATAGTCAGCCCCGTGAAGGATTACGAGTTGGAGATGTCAGACGTCAAACAGCAGACGTCAGATGTCAGATGCCGGTGCCCGCAGCGCCTCCCCGAGTCTGACATCTGGCATCTTCCACTTCATCGTCTGACAACGAGTGAAGATGAAATTGACTTCGTCACGCGAACGCTCAATCCGCCAACTCGGCCGCTCCTGCGACTTCGACGAGCCCCACGCGGTTCACGTCCGGCAACTCTCGCTGTCCCTCTTCGATTCCATCGGTCCGCGGCTTGGCTGTGAGCGCGCCGGGCGCCGCGTCCTAGCGGACGCGGCCCTACTTCACGACATCGGCTACTTCGTATCATCGGCGAAGCATCACAAGCACTCGTGCGCGCTGATTCTGCGCGCGGAGCTTGCCGGCGTTGATGAGTCGGAGCAAGCGTTGATCGCGAACGTCGCGCGCTACCATCGGAAGAGCGAGCCGAGCGCGAGGCATCGGCGTTTCGCCGCGCTCACACGCACCGAGCGCGAGCAGGTGCGACGGCTGTCGGCGCTGCTGCGCGTGGCGGACGGACTCGACAGCGGCCACTCGGGCGCGGTGGGGAAGGTGACCGTGCGATGGACCGGCCGCGCGCTTCGCATCTGCCCGGTACCACGCGATGCGCGGCGCGCGCCGAGGATCGAGGCGTGGGCGGCGGCGCGCAAGGCGGGGCCGCTGGCGAAGATCGCCGGTTTGGCGATCGAGATCATGAGCGTGGACGGCAAGGTGCTGCACCGAATCGTGGCCGGCCGCCGCGCGAAGGTGGCGTGATGAGCGCACGCACGTGAGCACGGAGCTGCCGGCGGACGCACTCGACCGCCCGGCGCCGGAGATGGCGCGGTGGTTGGCGCTCTCGCTGCTCGATGACGCGATCGTCGCACGCAAGCGCCTCGATGATCCCGACGACGCCGAGGCACTCCACGATTTCCGCGTGGCGATCCGCAGGCTGCGCAGCTCGCTTCGCGCGTACCGCGAGCAATTGGAGGGAAGCGTCAGCACCAAGACGCGCCGCATGCTGGGCAAGCTCGCCTCCGCGACGGGCGCGAGCCGCGATGACGAAGTGCACCTCGCCTGGCTCGACGAGCAGGCGGCGCATGGGACGGCGAGACAGCGGCACGGCTTCAACTGGCTGCGCGACCATCTCAAAGCGCGAAAGGAAGAGGACGACGGCGAGCTGCGGCGCGAAGTCAGGCGGGACTTCGAGCGCGTGCGCCGCCGGCTCGACCGTCGATTGCGGCACTATCGCGTCGAGATGCAGCTCGGTGAATCGCGGCCGGCGTCATCCGGCCGGGAGGTCACAGGCCACATCCTGATCGCGCTCGCCCGCGAATTGGACGACGCGCTCAAGCGCGTGCACTCGATCGAGGATGAGGCCGAGGCGCATCGCGCGCGCATTGCGGGAAAGCGGCTGCGCTACGCGCTCGAGCCGCTGCGCGTCGATCCGGAGCTGAATCGCCTGATCGTTCCGCTGCTCGAGCTTCTCAAGACGCTCCAGGACCAGCTCGGCGACGTGCACGACGCATCCGTGTTCAGCGAGACGATCATCGCGGCGTCAGCGGATGCGGCGAGCGACCACGCCCGTGAGCTGTCCGAGTCCGTGCACAAGGGCGCGGAGAATGATCGCAAGACTGTGCAACGTCATCAGCGGCGCGATCCGCAGGCGGGATTGCTCGAGCTGGTGCGCAGACTTCGCGATCGCGGCGCCGCCGCCTATGCGTCGGTAGCGAACGACTGGCTGGACTCGGTCGCCCCCGACGTCCTCCGCTCGGTGCGCGAGCTGGGCGAGAGGCTCGTCTCGAGCGCCCGCAGCGGGCTCGAGATCGAGCGAAAGTATCTACTCCGTGAGCTCCCTGAGATGCCCGCCGCGCACGATGTGCTCGACATCACGCAGGGCTACCTTCCCGGCGAGCGCATCCACGAACGCCTGCGACACGTGAGCGGTACCGGCGACGAGCGGTGGTACCGCACGATGAAGTCGGGCTCCGGCCTCACGCGTGTCGAGCACGAGGAAGAGACGACGCCCGAGATGTTCACCGCGATGTGGCCACTCACCGCGGGCAAGCGCATTCGCAAGCGGCGCCACGAGGTGCGCGTTGGCGATTCCGTCTGGCAGATCGATGAATTTCTCGACCATCGTCTCGTGCTCGCCGAAATCGAGCTTCCGTCAGCCGACGCGGTCGTCGAGCCACCCGAATGGCTGGCCCCGCTGATCGAGCGCGAGGTGACGGGGGAGCAGGGGTATGACAATGCCGCGTTGGCGGACTAGCGGGGGCTGGGGGTTGGGGCCTGGGGGACGGGGCGCCCAATCGATAGCGCGCTCAAATCTTTCCAGGTGCCCTAACCCCCAGCCCCCAGCCCCCAATCCCTAGGCTGCATTAGTTAACGCCACTCCCGCAAACAGCACCGCGGTCCACAGCGTGATGCTGAGCCACGACGTGATTCGGAGTCGCGCGTAGAGCTCATCGCCCGTTCCGCCGGCGGCGACGGCCGTGCGCGCTGCGCGCTCGGTGGTGCGCAGGAAGACGCCGTTGAGGAGCAGCAGCGCGACGAGCGAGAGCTTCACCCAGAAGTAGGGCGACTTCGCGAACGTCTCGATGTCGGCGGTGGCGAGGAGAATGCCGGTGATGAACGACAGCGAGATGGCGAGGAGTACCGGCTTGTGGACCACGTCGAGCTCATCGAGGGCGCGGCCGCGCGCGTCGCCATCCCATCCGAGCGCGCGTAGCGTGGTGCGATCGGCCGCGACCGCCAGCCCGCCGCCGAACAGGAGCGCGGAGATGTGCAGCGACGTCACGACCGTCGCGACGACCTTGGAGCTGCTGTAGATCGATTGCCACGGCTGAAGTGCATGCGCCATGGATTGAATTACTCCCGTCGATGGGACCATCACGTCGTCCTGTGTCGTCGAAGTGGGCTGCGAGATGCGCTCGGCAAAGAGATACGGCCTCGGTCTTCCGTGCAATGCGCGCCTAGCGCAACATCAGCCATGGACCCATTTCTCTCCGCCGCCATCGCGGAAGCCAAGCAAGGATTGGGCGAGGGCGGCATCCCGATCGGATCGGTGCTGGTGATCGAAGGCCGCATCGCCGGCCGCGGCCACAACCGGCGCGTGCAGGGCGGCAACCCGATCCTCCACGCCGAGATGGACTGCTTGCAGGAGGCCGGCCGACTCACCGCCGCCGAGTACCGGAAAGCCACGCTCTACTCCACGTTGTCACCATGCGACATGTGCAGCGGTGCGGCGCTGCTCTACGGAATCCCGCGTATCGTCATCGGCGAAAATCAGACGTTTCGTGGACCGGAGGACTACGTCCGCTCGCGCGGCGTGGACCTGGTGATTGTGAACGACGCCGAGTGTGTACGGATGATGACTCAGTTCATCGCGGCCAATCCTGCCCTTTGGAACGAGGACATCGGCGTGTAGGCGCTGTGTTTCTCCTACGTGATGGCTGCCCGACCGAATCAAGCGAAGCAAAAAAGCGACTGAGTACGGCCGCGAGCTCCGCAGTCGCGATGATCGACGTACCGTGCCCGGTGCCGTGACACGTGTGCACGACTGCGTCGGGATACGACGCGAGTAGTGCCGCGCGCTCCGGCGCGCGAATGATCGTTGCCCGATTGCACGATCAACATGCGGCGCGTCAGGTCGGAGCTCGTGCCCATTGCCAGCGGCCAGTGTTCCGTCGCATCGAGCAGGACATGCTGCCGCAACAGCGCGGAGTCATCTTCCAACATTTTCGCCGGCGCGCGGGCGATCTGATCGGTCCACTTCGGCAAATCGGGATGATCGTTGGCCCGTAGGGGATCGAGGACGAGGCGCTCGAGTCGCCGGCGGAGGAGCGAGCGCATGAGTCTGGCGGGGATGCGGCGCCAGGCGCGGATTCCGAGACGAAAGCGCCAGGCGTGCTCTGGCCGCAGGACGAAAGTGTGCGAGAGCACGATCCCCCGAACACGCGTCGGCTGATCGTGCGCGAAGTGCTGCGCCACCACTCCTCCGTACGAGGACGCGACGACGTGCGCGCGCTCCGCCCCCTCGGCCTCGAGGATTTTCACGAGAGCATCGCACATCCCACGCATGTTCGATGCGTCGCCGTAGAGCGGCGCGATCACGCGATGCGTCGCCCCCGGGACATCGACGAGCGCCCGCGCCGACTCGATGCCGAGCGCGCCCGGAAGAAGCAGCACGACATCGGGGCCCGACCCGGCGCTGATGCATTCCCATGTTCCGTTGTGGGTTGTTGATGGCATTGGCCCAAGCATGCCGACGCCGGTCGAATCGTGTAAGGCCGCTGCCGTTTGCGGGGGACGGTGCTGCGCCATAAGTTGGCGATCCGGCGTGACTTCGCCGTGCGCGCCCGTGGAGGACGTGATGAAGCATCCCGAAGTACGGAACTACCTCGACGGCTCGTTCGTCGACGCCGGCCTGCCCGCGCTCGATGTCTACAATCCGAGCGACGGTAGCATCATCTCGCGCGTGCCTCTCTCGACACAACACGAGGTCGACGCGGCAGTCGCAAGCGCGCGGCGTGCGTACCCGGCGTGGGCCGCGATGCCGATTAAGGAGCGGGTGCAGGTCTTCTACCGCTACAAGACGCTGCTCGAAAAAAACATCGACGAGCTTGCGGCGCTCGTCACTGAGGAGAACGGCAAGGTCGAGAGCGAGGCGCGCGCCGAGGTGCTCAAGAGCGCCGAGCTGACCGAGTTCGCCTGCTCGCTGCCGCAGATCGCGCCCGGTGAGGTGATGGAAGTCAGTCGCGGGGTCGAGTGCCGCATCGAGCGCTTTCCGCTCGGGGTCGTGGCGGCGATCACGCCGTTCAACTTTCCGAACATGGTGCCGAACTGGTCGTTGCCGAACGCGATCGCGCTCGGCAACTGTCTCATCCTCAAGCCGTCGGAGCTGGTGCCGCTGAGCGCGGGACGCATCGCCGAGCTGCTGCGCGAGGCTGGTTTGCCCGACGGCGTGCTGCAGATCGTGCACGGCGGCAAGGAGGCGGTGGAAGCACTCTGCGATCACTCGGGAATTTCCGCGATCAGCTTCGTGGGGTCGACGAAGGTCGCGAAGGTGGTCTATCGGCGCGGCACCGCGAACCTCAAGCGCGTGCTCGCGCTCGGCGGCGCGAAGAATCACCTGATCGTGATGCCCGATGCCGATCTGGAGATGACGTCGAGTAACGTCGTCGCATCGATGTCGGGGTGTGCCGGCCAGCGCTGCATGGCCGCGAGCGTGATGGTCGCGGTGTCGAAGACCGATCACATCATCACGCGCATGGTCGAGCACGCGAAGGCGATCGTGCCCGGCCGCGACATCGGCCCGGTCATCTCGGCGCAGGCGAAGGAGCGCATCGAGCGATACATCGCCGACGCGGAAGCGGCCGGCGCGACGGTACTCGTCGATGGCAGAAACACGAAAGTGCCGGGGCGCGAGGGCGGGTATTTCCTGGGGCCGACCATCATCGATCACGTCACCCCGGAGATGAAGATCGCGCAGGAAGAGGTATTCGGTCCCGTGCTGGTGATCGTGCGCGCCAAGGACGTCGATGATGCCTTAGCGGTAGAGAACGCGTCCCCCTATGGCAACGCGGCGAGCGTTTTCACTGAGAGCGGCGGCACCGCGCGCTACGTGATGGAAAAGGCGAGCGCGGGAATGGTGGGAGTGAATGTCGGCGTGCCCGTCCCGCGCGAGCCCTTCTCGTTCGGCGGGTGGAACGACTCCAAGTTCGGCGTCGGCGACATTACCGGACGCGGCTCCATCGAGTTCTGGACGCAGTCGAAGAAGATGACGACGAAGTGGAACCGCGAGGCAGGGACGAATTGGATGTCCTGACGGCGGGTGCGGGGTGTTGGGTGTGGGGTGTGGTTGGCGCATAGATCTCCGTCTTAACCACACCCTACACCCCACACCCCACGCCCGTGGTTTCAACCTAGGGGGCACGATGCCAATCGACCGTACAGTCACGTTCACGGGTGTGAAGTTCCCTAACCCATTCTTGCTTTCGTCTGCACCGCCGACCGAGTCCGAATCCAACATCCTGCGCGCGTTCGAGGCGGGGTGGGGCGGCGTGGTGACGAAGACGATCGGATTGCATCCTGTCGTGAACGTCGTGGGCGCGAAGGCAAAGTTTCTGCGCACCAGCCCCGACGACGCCAACGTGTCGATGAAAAAGCGGCCGGGCGCGGCGCTGCATTCATCGTGGAATTGGGAGCTCATCTCCGACAAGACGCTCGACTGGTGGCTGCCGCGCATCCGGCGCATCAAGGATGCATATCCCGATCGCGTGCTCATCGCGTCGATCATGGCGGGATCGGGCAACGACAAGGAGCTTCAGCACTGGCAACAGCTCGCCGAAGGATGCCAGGAGGCCGGCGCCGACGGACTCGAGCTGAACTTCTCCTGTCCGCACATGGATCGCAAAGACATGGGGTCCAACATCGGCAAGGATGAAGGACTGTGCTCGGTGGTGACGGAAGCGGTGAAGGCCGTCGCCAGGATTCCGGTGTGGTGCAAGCTCACGCCGGCCACGGCGGACATCGTCGTGGAGGCCGGTGCATGCTTCCGCGGTGGCGCGGACGCGATCGTGTCGTCGAATACTTTCCCGTCGATTCCGATGATCGATCCGGAGACGCTCGAGTTCGAGATCAACGTCGACGGCCTCGTCTCGAGTGGTGGCATGGGCGGGCCGGCGATCCTGCCGCTCTCACTCGCCAAGATGGCGCAGCTGACCAAGGCATTTCCCGATAAGAGCTTCTCCGGCATCGGCGGCATCTCCGATTTCTCACAAGCGCTCTCCTACGTCCTGCTCGGCTGCGGAACGGTGCAGGTCTGCACCGCGGCGATGCTCGACTCCGCCGTCGGTCCGACGGTCATCAAGAAGCTGCTCGCGGGTCTCGATGCGTTTCTCGAGAAGCACGCCGCGGATGGGTGGAAATCAATTGAGGATTTCCGCGGGCTTCGCCGCGATCGAGTGGTACTCCAATCGCAAATCCGTCGTCCCGGCACCGACTACCAGGGCGGATACGAGCCCGTCGAAGGATACGCAGCGCCTGAAGGCGTCACGGCTTGATTCGGATTCGCTCGACAAAGACAAAAGCAAGGTAGCCGCGGATTTCCGCGGATCGACGCAGATAGAGCAAGATCACAAAATCACCACACAGTCTCTCTCGGTCGTCCCGTTTTGTGTTTTGTCCAAAATACCAAAGTGTTTCTGTTGAAGAGGTGGCGCATCGAGTCTTCTGCTCGAAGTGATCGATCCGCGTCCATCTGCGTAAATCCGCGGCTGCTGTTAGTAGTCAAAATCCGCGACTGCCCTTTCAAAAGAGCATGAGGATCTGCGGCAATGCGATTCGACACAGTGATCAGAGGTGGCAACGTCGTCACGCCGGGCGGAGTGTTTACCGGCGACGTCGGCATCAGCGGTGAAAAGATCTCCGCGCTCGGGGCCGGCCTCGACGTGGCAGGCGCGACGGTGGTCGATGCCGCGGGTCACTATGTGATTCCCGGCGTGCTCGACGTGCACGTGCATCTCGAGCTGCCCTTCTGCGGCACCGTCAGCGCCGACGACTATCGCACCGGTACCCGCGCCGGCGCGCGCGGCGGCGTGACGACGGTGATCGACTTCGCAATTCCGTACGCCGGTGAGTCGCTGAGCGATGCCGCCGACAACTGGATGAAAAAAGCCGAGGGCAAGTCGCTCATCGACTACACCTTTCACATCTGCATCACCCGCTGGAACGATCACAAGGATCAGATCGAGGGGATGGTGAAGCGCGGCTTCACGACCTTCAAGGAGTTCATGATCTACGAGTCCGAGGGCTGGCAGTCGGACGATCGCGCGCTCTTCGGTACGCTCGAGAAGATGAAGGAGTACGGCACGATGCTGCTCGTGCACGCCGAGTCGGCGCGGGTGCTCGACGAGCTCATCGCGCGGCATCACACGCCCGAGCTGATGAAGAAGTACGGCGCGCGCCTCCATCCCATGACGCGCCCGAATTTCGTCGAGGCCGAGGCGATCCAGCGTGCCGTGATGTGGTGCCAGGCGACCGGCGGCCAGCTCTACATCGTCCACATGTCCACCGGCGAAGGCGCCGACATCATCCGCGCCGCGCAGGGTCGCGGTGTTCCCGTCGTCGCCGAGACGTGCGTGCAGTACCTCGTGCTCGACGACTCCGTATTCGAGCAGGAGGATGGCCATCTCTACGCCTGCTGTCCGCAGCTCAAGAAGCCGGCGGACGTCGAGCGGTTGTGGCAGGGCGTGCGAAGCGGCGAGGTGTCGGTGATCTCGACGGACACTTGCACCTTCAACCGCGAGCAGAAGGCGATGTGGAACGGCGACTGGACCAAGATCCCGATGGGAATGCCCGGCCTCGAGACGCTGTTGCCCCTCACCTATACGCGCGGCGTGCTCGGCGGACACATCACCATCGAGGAGATGTGCCAGAAGCTGAGCGCGAACCCGGCGAAGGTGATGGGACTCGCGCCACGCAAAGGCTCGATCAGCGTCGGGTCCGACGCCGATCTCGCAATCATCCATCCGGAGAAGCGGATCACGGTCGATCCGAAGACGATGGAGACGAACGCCGACTGGTCACCGTTCGAGGGCTGGGAGCTCGCCGGGTTCTCGCGCACCACGCTCTCGCGCGGCGACGTGATCGTCGATGACTACCGCGTCGTCGGGACAGAGGGACGCGGGCGGTGGCTGCCTCGCACTACCGCGGGATTCGGCACCCGGTACCCGGCTCCCGGCAGCAACGGTTCGCAGCTGCCAATGGCGGGTGCCGAGTCCCGCATTCCCGCCGGTGCCGGCTCGCGGTGATGCCCCCAACGGGGAGCGATCTCTCCGCTAGTCCACTCTGGAACGCGGATCTCGCGCCGACGCCGCCCGAGCGCCGCACCTGGTCGACGTACAACATCGCCGCGCTCTGGATCGGGATGAGCGTCGTCATCACGACGTACACCCTCGCCTCCGGGATGATGACCCAGGGGATGACGTGGTGGCAGGCGATGGGAACGATCCTGCTGGGCAACACCATCGTGCTCATCCCGATGATCCTGAATGCCCATGCCGGCACGAAGTACGGGATCTCCTTTCCCGTGCTCTGCCGCGCCGCATTCGGGGTGAAGGGAGCGAATGTCCCCGCCCTGCTCCGCGCCGTGGTGGCCTGCGGCTGGTTCGGCATCCAGACCTGGATCGCGGCACTCGCGCTCAACACCCTGTTCACCGCTGCCTGGCCGGGCTGGGCGCACGTCCCCGGCGGCATCGCGATCGCCTTCGCCCTCTTCTGGCTGCTGCAGGTCTCGATCATCGCGCGCGGCATCGAGGGGATCAAGATGCTCGGCAGCTACGCGGCTCCTGTCCTCATCACGGGAAGCACGGTGCTGCTC
>JALZAE010000242.1 GCA_030948535.1 Gemmatimonadota bacterium
GTGCTACTCACGCTGGGGGGGTAGTGCGCGACGCTTTCGTAAAGCCATGAGGCAGCCTGGGAGAGTGACGCGCCGGAAGCGCTACCGCCACGGTTGGTCGCCGCTTCCGAGCCCACGAATGCCGCGAGCTAGGTGCCTGCGGGGTTTGCATGGTAGACCATTTTGGTGTACAATAATTCTCCCACCGAACCGTCTGAGGCCCTGCACAATGCCCCGTGTCGTCCGTTGCTCACCGCGACGTCTGGCCATCGCCATCGCGGCGCTCATCGCGCTGCCGCCAACCATCGCGTCGAGCCAAGCGCCGGCACAGATGCCGGCGTACGACAAGACCGAAGTATTGATCCCGATGCGCGATGGCGTGAAGCTGCATACCACCGTTCATGTGCCGCAGGGCGTCTCGCGTGACCTGCCCATCATGTTCGTCCGCACGCCGTATGGCATTGCCGGATCGGAGGGCGTCTTCAAGCCCGGGACCGCCTATGCCGAGCTGGCCACGGAAGGCTACATCTTCGTTTTCCAGGACATCCGCGGCCGCTACACGTCGGAAGGGCAGTTCGTGATGATGCGGCAGATGCGAAACAAGAAGGATCCGAAGGCGATCGACGAGAGCACCGACACCTACGACACGATCGACTGGCTGCTCAAGAACATTGCCCACAACAACGGGCGCGTCGGCATGAAGGGGGTATCGTATCCGGGATGGCTGACGGTGGTCGCCATGCTCGATCCGCACCCGGCGCTAAAGGCGGTGTCTCCGCAGGCCTCCCCGGCCGACATGTTCATCGGGGACGACTTCCATCACAACGGTGCGTTCCGCCTGAGCTACGGCTTCGAGTACGCGACGATGATGGAGTCGACCAAGGAGCGCAAAGCGTTCGAGTTCGACGAGCCCGATGTCTACACCTGGTACCTCAAGCTCGGCTCGCTGGCCCACGTGAACGAGAAGTATCTCCATGGAACGATTCCGACCTGGAACGACTTCTCGACGCACGCCGCCTACGACGCCTTCTGGCAGAAGCAGGCCGTGTCTCCATACATCGACCGCGTGACGGTCCCGACGCTGAGCGTCGCGGGATGGTGGGACCAGGAAGATTTCTACGGGCCGATCAAGATCTACGAGCTGCTCGAGAAGTTCGACAAGAATCACCTGAACTATCTGGTCGTCGGTCCGTGGAATCACGGCGGATGGAGCGGCCCTAGCGGCCAGAAGCTCGGCCCCCTCGACTTCGGCAGCCCCACCTCACTCGACTATCGCAGAACGATCGAGGCGCCCTGGGTCGCGTATTGGCTCAAGGACAAGGGGAAGCTCGACCTGGCCGAGGCGACGGTGTTCGAGCCTGGCTCGAACACGTGGGTGAAGCGCGACAGCTGGCCGCTCAAGACGAACGTCGGCGCGAAGCGGCTGTACTTCCATGACAAGGGCCAGCTCTCCTTCGATCCACCCCAAGAAAAATCGTCGACGGCATTCGACTCCTATGTGTCGGATCCCGCCAACCCTGTGCCGTACCGTGCGCGTCCGATCCTGCCGAGCTTCGTTCCCCCCTCGACCTGGTCGCGATGGCTGATGGATGACCAGCGCTTTCTCGAGGGACGTCCCGACGTCGTGAACTGGAAGAGCGCGACGCTCACCGAGGACGTGGTGATCGCCGGCGACATCGCCGCGCACATCTTCGCCTCCACCACTGGCTCCGACGCCGATTGGGTCGTCAAGCTGATCGACGTGTATCCCGATTCCGGCGAGACTGACGCAAAGCTGAACGGCTACCAGCTGATGGTGGCGAACGACGTGCTCCGCGGCCGGTTCCGGAAGAGCTTCGAGCATGCGGATTCGATCATCCCGAACAAGGTCGAGGAGTACACGGTCGACCTGCACACGCAGGACTATCGCTTCAAGAAAGGGCACAAAATCATGGTGCAGGTGCAGAGCAGCTGGTTCCCGCTCATCGATCGCAATCCGCAGACCTTCGTGCCGAACATCTTCGCGGCGAAGGATTCCGACTTCAAGAAGGCGACACAGCACATCATGCGTTCGCGCGACGCCGCGTCGCACGTACAGATCTCCGTCGTCGGCGCGCGGCCGCCGCAGCCATGAGGAACTCGATGAAGACTCGATCGCTCGCGTCCGCCGCGGCGCTGATGCTGGCCGCCGGCATGACGCGCGCGAACGCGCAGACGCGCACCGATGCTCCGGACTGGGCCGCCTTCGACAAGTACGTCGCCAACGCCGCAAAGGCCTGGCGCGTGCCTGCGCTCGCGATCGCGATCGTCAAAGACGATTCGCTGGTGTTCGCCAAAGGCTACGGCGTACTCGAGACTGGTACCACGAAGCCGGCCGACGCGCACACGCGCTTCGCGATCGGCTCGACGACCAAAGCGATGACCTCGGCCGCGCTGGCGATGCTGGTGGACGAGGGGAAGATCCGTTGGGATGAGCACGTCATCGACATTCTGCCGGAGTTTCAGCTCTGGGATCCGTACGTGACGCGCGAGCTGACGATCCGCGACCTGCTCACCCATCGCTCGGGACTGGCGGGAACGGATCTGCTCTGGGCGCTCAACGGCTACACGATGCCGGAGATGATGCGCCGGCTGCGCTACGTAAAGCCGACGACGTCGTTTCGGTCGGAGTGGCAATACCAGAACAACATGTACGCCATCGGCGGCGTAATCGTCGAGCGCGTGTCGGGGATGTCGTGGGATGCGTTCATTCGCTCGCGCATCTTCGTGCCGCTCGGCATGACGGAGTCCGAGCCGCTCGTGTCGATGATCAAGGGAAAGCCAAACGTCAGCGTGCCGCACGTGCTTCGCAATGACACCGTGCGCGTCGTGCCAATGCGTTCCACGGACGCGATCGCGCCGGCGGGATCGGTGTGGTCGAGCGTGACCGACATGTCGAAGTGGATGCGCTTCATTCTCGACAGCGGCCGCGTCGGGTCGCAGCGGTTGATCACCGTGGCGAATTTTCGCGAGCTGATCACGCCACAGATCCGTGCGCCGATCAACGAGTACCCGGCGCTCCAGCTCGCGCGCCCGACGTTCTTCAGTTACGGCCTCGGCTGGTTCGTGCAGGATTACCAAGGTCAGGCTGTGTGGATGCACACGGGAAGCATCGATGGCGAGATCGCGATCATCGGTCTCATGCCGCAGAAGCGCGTCGGCGTGTACGTGCTCGGCAATCTCGACCACGCGGAATTGCGGCACGCGTTGATGTATGCGGGTTTCGACCTCTACAACGGCGGTCCGAAACGTGATTGGAGCGCGGAGGTGCAGGCATTGTTTGCGAGCATGCGCCGAGGAGGCGGCGGCGGTGCCGGCCAGCCGGCGCGACGCAGCGATGCAAAGCCGTCGCTGCCGCTCGAGAAATATGTCGGGACCTACGCCGACTCCGCGTACGGTACGGTCGCCGTGACCCTCAGCGCCAACACGCTACACGCGAAGATCATCACGCAGCCGGACGCGGAGCTGGAGTACGTCGACTACGAGACGTTCCGTACGCGCTCGGCGGATCCGACTGACGGACAGACGCCCGTGACGTTCGTGCCCGATGGCGCGGGGAATGTCACCGGTGTTCGCGTGCTCGGGATTGTGTTCGGCCGAGTCAGAACGCGGTGACTTAAGCGCGTCGGAGGCGTGCGGCGTACCGAGCGGCGAGGCGCGTGAGGGGTTCGAGCGGAACGAAAGGCGCGCGCCGCAGGCCGCAGGCCGCACGCCGCACGCTTCTCGATGATTAGGGCGAAGTCTTCCCGGGCCCGTAGAGCACTCGCCCCGCCTTCGCACCCGTGTGCTTTCCGTGATCGATCGTGACGACGCCGTTGACCAGCACCCACTCGATGCCCGAAGCGTACTCGGTCGGATGATCATAGGTCGCGCGGTCTTCGAGGTTGGCAAGGTCGAAGATCGTGACGTCGGCCCAGTTGCCCTCTTTGATCATCCCGCGATTGGCGAGGCGATAGCGGGTGGCGGGCCATGAGGTCATCTTGCGCACCGCGTCCTCGAGCGTGAGCACGTGACGCTTCTTCACGTACTGCGCGATGACGCGCACGAGATTGCCGAAGGCGCGCGGGTGGGGAAGGCCTAAGTCATCGCCCGAGCCGCCGATCGCCACGGCGCCGGCGTCACTGCCGATGCTTGTCCAGGGAAAGCGCAGCGCGGTCTCGATGTCCTGCTCGGACATCATATGGTAGATCGCCATCACGCGACCCTTTCCCTGCGCCACGAGATCGTAGGCGGCATCGGCCGGATCCTTGCCCATCTCCTTGGCGATCTGGGTCATCGTCTTGTTCTCGTACTTCGCGTTCTCCGGATTGCGCGCGTTGACCATCACGATCCGGTCCCAGCCCCCGGACGTCTCGACGATGTTCCACCAGCCGGGCGAGCCGGTCACCAGCTCGCGCTTGAGGCGCGCGCGAATTTCGGGGTTCGCCAGCCGGGCGCGCAGCGAATCGACGCCGCCTTCCTGCGCCCAGCTCGGAATGGTCGCTTCTAGTCCCGTACCCCCCGCCGTGTAGACGTACATGTCGGCGGCGACATCGACGCCCCGTGCGCGTGCGGCTTCGATCACTTGGCGGATCGAATCCATGAGCACGCCCCAGCCCGGCTTGTACGCGACCTTGAGGTGGAAGATCTCGACGGGCATTCCGGCGCGTTCGCCGATGGCGATCGCCTCCTGCACCGACTGGACGACCTCTTTCCCCTCGCCACGGATGTGGCTGGCGTAGATGCCGCCGAGTGGTGCGGCCGCCTTCGCCACCTCGACGAGCTCGTCAGTCGTCGCGAAGCTGCTCGGTGGATAGATGAGCGCCGTTGTCATTCCCATCGCGCCGCCGCGCATCGCGGTGTCCATGATCGCGCGCATGCGCACCAGCTCGTCGGCCGTCGGCGCGCGAGCGGTGTTGCCGAGGACCGCCGTGCGCGCCTGCGTCTCGCTGTAGTACGTGCCGAAATTGATGCTGATGCCCTGCTTCTCGAGCTGCTGGAAGTACTGCGGAATCGCACCGGCTGGCACGGGCGTGCCGCCCTCGCCGGCGATCGCGCTCGTCACGCCCATCATCAGCTTGTTCTCGGCGAGCGGATTGCGACGGAGCACGCTTCCCGACTGGTCCATCACGTCGATCCAGCCCGGCGACACGTACTTGCCGCGCGCGTCCAACTCGACGCGACCATGCTCGGGAACGAGTCCGATCTTGACGAAGCGTCCGTCGCGGATAGCGACGTCGGCGTTGATCCACGGATTGCCGGCGCCGTCGAGCACGCGGCCGTTGCGGATGACGATGTCGAACTGGTTACCAGTTGCCGCCTGCGAGGCGAGAGACTGATAACCGAGCGCGAGAGCGAGAAGTGTCGAGAGGAGTCGCGCGGTGCGCATCGGGTGCCTCAAGAAAGTTTGCGAGCGTGGGGTGTGGGGTGTAGGGCGTGGTTAGCGTCGAGATCTTTGTGCTAACCACACCCTACACCCCACACCCCACACCCTGCAGTTCACGGTTGTCTATTCGACGTCCGATCGATCGGAGGCGGACGTGACGCGTGCGCGACGGGATTCTGTTGCAGCAACCTCAGTCCTTCTTGTACCGCGCGCTCGAGCTGCGGATCGTGACCTTTGATGACATCCGCCGCGGTGTATTCGACTTCGATGTCGGGTGAGACGCCGATGTTCTCGATGTCCCACTGGTTCTTGAGATTGAAGAACGCCAGGCTTGGCGCCGTGATGCCGCCGCCGTCGATCGTCGTCGGGGAGCCCGTCGTGCCGACGAGGCCACCCCACGTGCGCGTTCCGACGAGCGGGCCGATCTGGCGCAGCTTGAAGTAGTATGGCAGGGCATCTCCGCCCGAGCCCGCCGACTCGTTGATCAGCATGACCTTCGGCCCATAGATGCCGGCGCCGGGCGACGTCCACAGCGCGCCGTCGCGCATGGCGAAGTATCCCATCTTCTTGCGGTCGAGCTCATTGACGATGTAGTCGGCGACGAGCCCGCCGTGATTGTAACGCTCGTCGACGATCGCGCCGTCTTTGTTTTGCTGGGCGTAAAAATAACGCGTGAAGGAGGTGTAGCCCGCGCCGCCAGTGTTCGGCAGCCACACGTACGCGAGCTTGCCGCCCGAGAGCTCATCGACCTTGCGGCGATTGTCCTCGATCCAGGCGCGCGTGCGGAGTCCTTCTTCCGATGGAACGGGAACGACGGTGATGAGTCGCGATCCTTCGAGCGACGGCGTTCCGTTCAGGCGGAGCACGACCTGATGTCCCGCCGTCCCTTCGAACAGCTCGTAGACGTTCGTCGGCGGGGCGAGCGCTCGTCCATTCACCTCCAGCAGATAGTCGCCGGCGGCGACTTTGACGCCGGGCGCGCTGAGCGGCGCGCGCAGCTCGGGATTCCAATTTTCGCCCGAGAAGATCTTCTTGATGCGATAGCGGCCGTTCTCGATCGCGAAGTCCGCACCGAGCAATCCAACCGACACCGGAGTGTCGGCCGGCTCATCGCCGCGACCGGTGAGATACGAGTGGCCAACGACGAGCTCGCCGCCAGTCTGCGCGATGAGGTAGCCGAGGTCGGCGCGATGACGCACGAAAGGAAGGAGCGCACTGTACTTGGTCAGCACCTTTTGCCAATCGGCGCCATGCATCTTGGCATCGTAGAGGTAGTCGCGCTGCGTGCGCCACGACTCGCGGAAGATCTCGGCCCACTCCACCTGGGGATCGACCCAGGTCTCGAGCTGCGCAACGTTGAGCGGGCCGTCGCCGACTTTCGCCGGCCGCTCGGTCGACACGACGCCCCAGCGCGCGTTCGCGCCGCCGCCGGCCGAGTAGAGGAGCTTTTTCTTGTCGGCGGAGAGGTTGAACGAGCGGACGCCGTCGAGGAAGGTCGCGGCCGCGCGCTCCTTGAGCTGGTAGCGCTGCAAGCGGAATCCACCGCCCGGTCCCGCGCCCGGCTCCGGCTCCAAGTAGAAGAAGGAGCCGGCCGATCCGGCGACGAGCGTGTTGAGCTCGCCCGCGGGGATGTTGACGCTCAGGATGCGCTGGCGGATGCCGGCTTCGTCGATGCGCACGCCGCGGACGGGCGGCGTCTCGACCTTCACGCCGGAATCGGCGCGCGGCCGCGGTGGCGGTGGCGCGGCGGGCGCACCGGGCTCTTCACTCGACTCGGGGAGCATCGGCGACGGCTCTTCGGAGCTGAGCACCACCAGGTATGCGGAGCGTCGCACAGGACGATCGAGCGCGCTCATCTCGAGCCAGCCGGTGCGCGGACCGTAGTCGGTGCTGGCCAGGAAATAGAGATACTTGCCGTTGGCATCGAACGCGGGTGACACGGCGTCGGCCAATCCATCGGTGAGCTGGAATCCCTTTCCGTCGGCCACCGAGTGAACGAAGATCGCGCGGAGATGGCTCTCGAGATTCTTCGAGTACGCGACCCACTTCGAGTCGGGTGACCAGACGGCATCGAACGCGCGGCCCGGCCCGGCCCAGGTGTCGACATCGATCTTCGACGTTTTCCCGGTCGCGACGTCGAGCACCCGGAGATTGAGGTGATTGTCGTCGAGGACCATCTCCTTGCCGTTCGGCGACCAGGTGAGGTTCTGATAGAAGGAGCCGGTCGGCAGCGCGATGGCGCGCGGCTTCGTCATGCCGAGCTGGTCGCCGATCATCACCTGGTATTCGCCGCTCGCGTCGGACAGCCAGGCGAGCTGCGTGCCGTCCGGGGACCACGCCGGCGTGCGCTCGTCCGCATCGGAGCTACGGGTGAGGTTGCGTGCGTCGCCCTTCTCCGCGGGCACGGTGAAGATCTCGCCGCGCGCCTCGAAGGCGGCGCGCACGCCGGTGGGGGAGAGCGCCGCGTCGCGGATCATCGTCGCGACGCGCTTGAACTGCGGCCGCGCCCAGGGGAAGTCGCCGTTGACCTGGATGTTCAGTTGATGCGACGCGCCATCTTTGACGTTCAGCAGATGGAGATAGCCCGCCTGCTCGTATACGACGGCGTCGGCGCTGGCTGAGGCGTTCATGATGTCGGCGTCGTCGTGGTGGGTGAGCTGCTTGAGCTCCTTGGTGTCCGTGCGGTAGGAGAAGAGATTCGTGGTGAAGGCGCGGTCGGAGAGGAAGTAGATGGTGTTGCCGACCCACATCGGATCGGAGTCATTGCTGTCCTTCCAGGGCAGCTTCTCGACCGAAAAGTCGGCGAGGCTCATGATGCGAATCGGGTGCGTGCGACCGCCGCGGTAGTGACGCCACATG
Source organism: Gemmatimonadota bacterium (assembly GCA_030948535.1). Lineage (GTDB taxonomy): Bacteria > Gemmatimonadota > Gemmatimonadetes > Gemmatimonadales > Gemmatimonadaceae > JALZAE01. The sequence continues at coordinate 8,222 of JALZAE010000242.1, forward strand.
CTCGTCTCGTACCAGTCGGGGGTGAACGCGCTGGCGATCTCCTCGTAGGCGATGCGCTTGGCGTCGGGGGAGTACGCACCGGTGAACGCGCGCGGCATGGGGAGCGGCTCCTCGAATCCGCCGTCGGCGGGAACCGAGAACAGACGGAGATACGACACCTGCGGCGCGCTGATGCGGTCGGTGGCGAAGATGACGCGCTTGCCATCGGGGGTCCATCCGCGAACGCGATCGGGTCCGGGATGGAAGGTGAGGCGGCGCGGCTCGCCGCCGTTGACCGACACGACGCAGACATCGGTGTTGCCGCCCGACGTGCGGCTGAAGGCGATCATGGATCCGTCGGGGGAGAACTGGGGATCGGTCTCCATCTCCGGCGTCGAGGTGAGCCGCCGCGCGGCGCCGCCCGTGTGCGGCACGACCCAGAGATCGCCGCCGTACTCGAAGGCGATCAGGTCGCGGCTGACGGCGGGATGTCGCAGGAGCCGGGTGCCCTGAGCGTGCGCGCCGGTGGTGAGAACGAAGGCGGCGATGAGGCCGGCAAAGACGGGTCGACGATGCATATGCGCGGGTCCGGAGGTGGGTATCGGTATACTATGACGGTATACCGATGGCCCGCAAGAACCGGCCGCACGCGGTCGGAACGCTAGCGCGCCCCGCGGCTCCCGCCGGCGGCGATCTCGGGCTTCCAGAGATGCCAGATGCCGCGCTCGCCATGCTCGGTGATCAGCGTCGCCAGCCGGTCGGCGGCATTTCGCCAGTTGGTCTCGGCCGCGGTCTGCGCGGCGGCGGGATCGCCGTCGGCGATGGCGGAGGCAATCACGCCGTGCTCCTTCACCGACGTCGGCAGCTCCTCGAGCAGCACGTTGACGTAGAGGCGCGCGTAACGCTCCGTCTGCGGCTTGATCGCATGGTGCAGCGCCAACAGCCGCGGGCCGACGACGTTCTCGACGTAGGTGCGGTGGAACTGGTCGTCGAGCTCGAACAGGCGCGACGGCGAGCTCCGGCGCCGCGCCTCGATCGAGAGCACGCGATTGATCTCGCGGAGCCGGCGGGCGAGGGACTTTCGCTGCGTCAGCGGCAGGC
>JALZAE010000319.1 GCA_030948535.1 Gemmatimonadota bacterium
GGCATCGGGCATCGGGCATCCGACAACGGCATCGGACATCGGGCATCGGGGGTCGGGCACGACCGTGTGCAGTTCCTGACGCCCGAGGCCCGATGCCCGACGCCCGTGGTCACGCGGCAGCGACGACGGGCGCGATGATCGAGTAGTCCTGGCGGCGGCGCGCCGCCGTGAAGCCGGCGTCGCGAATGAGACGCTCCATCTCCTCGACCGTCGTGCGATGCGTGGTGTTCGCGCTCGACACGACGTTCTCTTCGATCATCAGCGAGCCAAAGTCGTTGCAGCCGAAGCGCAGGGCGACCTGTCCGATCTTCATCCCCATCGTCACCCAGCTGGACTGCAGGTTGGGCACGTTGTCGAGGACGATGCGCGCGATGGCGACCGTGCGCAGATAGTCGATCGCGTCGGTCTTCTGCATGTGGGACATCGTCGGCGTGTTCTCGGGCTGGAGCGGCCAACAGATGAACGCGGTAAATCCGTTAGTCCGCGCCTGCACTTCGCGCACGCGCTCGAGATGCTCGATGCGCTCCGCCAACGTCTCGCCAATGCCGTACATCATCGTCACCGACGTCTTCATCCCTTCCTGGTGCGCGATCTCGGCGATCTCCAGCCAGCGGTCCGCGCCGGCCTTTTTCTTGGCGACCATGTCGCGCACGCGCTGCACGAGAATCTCGCCACCGCCCCCCGGGATGGAATTCAGTCCCGCCTTCATCAATTCGCGAATCACCTCGCGGGCATCCATGCGGAACAGCTTGGCGAAGAAGTCGACCTCGCTCGGGCTGAAGCCGTGGATGTGAATCGGGTGATACGTCTTGATGTAGCGCAGCAGCTCGAGGTACCACTCGAAGGGGATGTAAGGGTTGTGGCCGCCCTGCATCAGGATCTGGACCGCGCCCATGCTCTTCGCTTCGTCGATCTTCGCGCCGATCTGCTCGAAGGAGAGCGTGTAGCCCTCGTTGTTCTTCGGCCGACGGTAGAACGCGCAGAAGCCGCAGTCGGCGACGCAGACGTTGGTGTAGTTGATGTTCCGATCGATGATGAAGGTGACCGTGTTGTGCGGATGCTTCGCCTGCCGCACGCGGTCGGCCTCGGCGCCGAGCTCGAGGAGCGGTGCATTCGTGTAGAAGTCCAGGATATCGCGCATGGTATCGCTACTCGTTAGGCGGCGGGGAGGAACGCCAGCGAGCCGTTCGGCACGTGGCCGAGCTCGGCGAGACGACGGAAGAAATCGGTGAGCCCGGCGAGATGCGAGTAGCTCAACCGGTAGTCCAGACCCGACAGATATTGCGCGCACGTGCCGCGGGTCATGCCGGTCACGCTCGCGGCCTGCGCAGCCAGTGTATCGAGATGGGCCAGGCCCCAGTTGCGCGATTCGATCAAACTTGCGTGCACTTGAAGCGCGTCGCGTACCGACGCGGTCCGTAGTGCGACCCAAACGGCGAAGACGAAGGGCAGTCCGGTCCAGCTTTTCCACACCGAGCCCAAGTCGTACACGTACGGATACAGCGACGCGCGCGATGCCAGAAGGAGCGCCGCGTCGCCGATCACGAGACGCGCATCATGCGCCTCTTCGCCCATCCGGCCGACATCGCTTGCCTCTGCGTCGCCGTCCGCGAAGTCGGGCGAGGCGTGCCAGACGTTGTCGAAGAGCAGCCGCAGCAGCGCGACGCTGGTCATCGAGCTGCGCGACAGGAGCACGCGCCGGTCGCTCAGCTCGTTGGCGGGGCGCCTGGAGAACAACAGCACGCTGCGGACGGGACCGTCGCAGGAGATGGCGAGATCCGGAAGCAGCACGTATCGCTGCGCGTCGCGTGCGTATTCGACCGCCGACACCACGCTGATGTCGAGCGCGTCCCGGGCCATCATGCCGTTCAGCGCGCTGGGCACGCCGTCGACCAGCGTACCGTTCAGCGGCACGATGCCGCGATCGATCGCGCCGTAGACCGGATAGCAGTTGATGTACGGGATGCGGCCAACGCGCATCGCTACGCCGCCTCGGCGGCGTGCGCCGACGGCGTCGGGTCGTCGAAGGTGCGAATCGGATTGTAGAACGAGTCGCGCTCGACCGGAATCTTGCCGGCGCCGCGGATGAGACGCAGCAGCTCGTCGAGCGACATGCCCTGCGCCGTGTGCGCGCCGGCCTCGTGATAGATCTTCTCGCGGACGACCGTGCCCTCGAGGTCGTTCACGCCGAAGTGCAGCGAGAGCTGCGAGACCGGCGTGGTGACCATGATCCAGTGCGACTTCACGTGCGCGAAGTTGTCGAGGAAGAGCCGGCCGACGGCGAGATTGCGCAGATCGTCGTAGCCCGATGTCGCGAGCCCTTCCATGTGCAGCGTGTGGCCGAGCTCGTTGTTGTCGGGATGATACGCGAGCGGGATGTAGGCGAGGAATCCGCCCGTCTCGTCCTGCAGATCGCGCAGCATACCCAGATGCTCGATGCGGTCTTCGATCGACTCGACGTGGCCATAGAGCATGGTGCAGTTCGAGCGAATGCCGAGCCCGTGCGCGACGCGATGGACGTTGATCCAGTCTTCCGCGGCGAGCTTCTTCTCGGCGATGATGGCGCGTGCGCCCTTGCTGAACACTTCGGCGCCGCCTCCGGGCATCGTGTCGAGCCCTGCCTCGCGCAACGCGATCAGCGTGTCGGCCACCGACAGCTTCTCGATCCGGGCGATGTGCGCGATCTCGACCGCCGTGAGCGCCTTGATGTGCACCTGCGGATGGCGCGCCTTGAGCCCGCGGAACATCTCGGCGTAGTAGTCGAGCCCCGCCTGCATGTCGAGCCCGCCGACGATGTGGAACTCGCGCACGTATGGATTGGCCGCGGCCTCCGCGTACGCCTGCTCCATCGTGTAGCGGTACGCGCCGTCCTCCTTCGGGAGGCGCGCGTAGGAGCAGAAGACGCACGTCTTCCGAAGGATGCAGACGTTGGTGGGATTGATGTGCTGGTTCGCGGCGAAGAAGACGCGGTTGCCGTGCTTTGCGCGATTCGCCGCGTCGGCGATGGCGCCGAGGCCGAGCAAGTCCGGAGAGCGGAACAGCGTCAGTCCGTCGTCGTCGGTGAGGCGCTCGCCGGCGCCGACCTTGTCGGCGATACGGCTCAGCGCGGGATCACTCACCAGTCCGGCGTTGAAATCACTCGCGAGTGCCATTGCTTCGGGTGCTCCGTTGTACCGCGTGCGACGCGTTGATGCGCCCAGCTATTCGGTGAAGCGCTTGAGCGCCAGCGAGACGTTGTGCCCGCCAAAGCCGAAGCTGTTGCTCAACGCGGCGTTGAGGTCCCGCTTGGCCATGACGTTGGGCGTGTAATTCAAGTCACACTCGGGATCGGGCGTCGTGTAGTTGATCGTCGGTGGAACCTTGCCGTCGCGGATCGCGAGTGTCGTGATTACCGCCTCCACCGCCCCCGCGGCGCCCAGCATGTGCCCCGTCGCCGACTTGGTGGAGCTGACGTGCAGCTGGTCCGCCGCATCGCCGAATGCTCCGCGGATGGCCTTCGTCTCGTTGAGATCGTTGGCCGGCGTCGACGTGCCGTGCGCGTTCACATACTGCACGTCCGACGGAGCCAATCCCGCATCCTCCATCGCGCGCTTCATCGCTCGTTGCGCACCCTCGCCATTGGGCGCCGGCGCGGTGAGATGATAGGCGTCTCCCGTCATTCCGTACCCGACGATCTCGGCGTAGATCCGCGCACCGCGCTTGAGGGCGTGCTCGAGCTCCTCGAGCACCATGACGCCCGAGCCCTCGCCCATCACGAAGCCGTCGCGCGTGGCATCGAACGGGCGCGACGCCGTTTCGGGTGATTCGTTCCGCTCGCTCAGCGCCTTCATGTTGGCGAAGCCGCCGATCGCCATCGGCGTCACCGTTGCCTCGGCGCCGCCCGAGAGCATGACGTCGGCGTCCCCGTATTGGATGGCGCGGAAGGCGTCGCCGATCGCGTGCGCACTGGTAGCGCAAGCGGAGACCGTCGCGTAGTTCGGACCCTTGGCGTTGAAGCGCATCGACACGATGCCCGCCGCGATATCGGCGATGAACATCGGGATGAAGAAGGGCGAGATGGTCTTCGGTCCGCGCGCGCGATACTGATCGTGCTGCTCCTCGAACGTCTGCAATCCGCCGATGCCGCTGCCCATGATCACGCCGGTCCGCTCGGGCACGTAATGCTCGGCGTTGGCCATGCCGGCATCCTCCATCGCCTGCACCGATGCGGCGAGCGCGTACTGCGTGTACGGATCGAAGCGGCGCGCTTCTTTTTTGTCCATGTACTTCGCCGCGTCGAAGTTTTTCACTTCCGCCGCAAACTTCACGGCGAAGTTCGTCGTGTCGAACTTGGTGATAGGCGCCGCGCCGGACGTCCCGGCGAGGAGCGCACTCCAGGTCGTCGCCACATCATTGCCGACGGGCGTCACTACTCCTAGGCCCGTGACGACGACCCTGCGTCGCATTACGCAGCCACCTTCCCGCGGAGGTAGTTCAGCGCATCGCCGACGGTCCGCAGCTTCTCGGCGTCCTCATCGGGAATGTCGATGTTGAACTCCTTCTCGAACTCCATCACGAGCTCGACGGTGTCCAGACTGTCGGCCCCGAGATCCTCCATGAAGCTCGCATCGTCGGTGAGCTTCTCACGCTCGACGCCCAGCTCCTTGGCGATGATTTCCTTGACCTTTTCCTCGAGATCCGCGGCCATGTGTCTAATTCCTCTAGGGTATGGGTACTGACTCGTGAGGCATGAGCCTCGCGCAATTTACATAACCATTCCGCCGTCCACCACGAACACTTGGCCCGTGATGTAGGCGCAATACTCCGACGACAGGAATGCCACCATCGACGCGATGTCGCCCGGCGTGCCCAGGCGGCCGAGCGGGATCTGCGCGCTGAGCGTCTCCTGCGCATCCTTGGTCATCGCCGCCGTCATGTCCGTCTCGATGAAGCCCGGCGCCACGACGTTGGCGAGGATGTTCCGCGACGCGAATTCCTTCGCGACCGACTTCGTGAGACCGATCAGGCCCGCCTTGCTCGCCGCGTAGTTCGCCTGCCCCTTGTTGCCGATGATGCCGACGACACTCGAGATGTTGATGATCCGTCCCCAGCGCCGCTTCATCATGCCCCGCGTCGCGGCGCGCATGGTCGCGAAGGCACCCTTGAGATTGGCATCGAGCACCGTGTCCCAGTCATCATCCTTGAGGCGCAGCAGGATGTTGTCGCGCGTGACGCCCGCGTTGTTGACCAGGATGTCGAGCGACCCGAACGCCTGCTCCACTCCTTCCGTCAACGCCTGGACGGAGGCCGTGTCGCTAATGTCCGCGGCGAACCCGCGCGCCTCGCCGCCCAGCGCGCTCGCCACCTCGTTCGCCTTGGCCTGATCGCGGCCGCTGATGGCAACACGCGCGCCACAGCTCGCGAGCCGCTGCGCAATCTCGCGCCCGATGCCCCGCGTGCTGCCCGTAATGAGCGCGACCTTGCCGCTCAGGTCGATACGCATGCCGTCGCTCACGCGGCAACCCGTGACGAGAGCTGATCGATCTCCGCGGCGGTTCCGGCAGTCGCCGTCTGCACGCCGGGTACGATGCGCTTGACGAGATTGCCGAGCACGTTACCCGGGCCGACTTCGACCCACAGCGCATCAGGATGATCGGTCGCCATGCGCTGCACTTGCTGCGTCCACCGCACCGGATTGGTGAGCTGGCGCAGCAGCAGCGATCGGACGTCGTCGGCGTCGCGCGCCGGCTCGGCCGTCACGTTCGAGTAGACCGGAAAGGCGGCGGTGCCCATGCTCGGCTTGCTCAACGCTTCGCGCAATCCGGTCGCGGCGACTTCCATCAAGGGCGAATGGAACGCGCCGCTGACGTTGAGCCGTAGCGCGCGCTTGGCGCCCGCTTCTTTACAGAGCGCCATCGCCCGCTCCACGCCGCTCACTTCGCCGGAGATGACGAGCTGCTCCGGCGTGTTGTAGTTCGCCGGGACCACGGCGCCCGCTTCGGCGCTCGCCTGCATGCACGCTTGCTCCACCTTGTCTTCGCCCAGGCCAAGGATGGCCGCCATGGCGCCCGGACGGTTCACGCCGCTCTCATACATCAGCTCGCCGCGCCGGCGAACGAGACGCGCCGCATCGGCGAGCGCGAGCGTGCCCGCCGCGTGCTGCGCCGTGAACTCTCCCAATGAGTGACCCGCCGCGGCGACGACGCGCTCGGCGAGCTGGTCGCGCAATACGGCCCACGCGGCGGCGCCATGCGCCAGCAGCGCGGGCTGCGCGTTCTGCGTCGAGGTGAGGTTGGCCTCCGGCCCCTGGAAGCACAGCGTGCTGATCGGAGCGCCGACAGCGCTGTCGACCTCTTCGAATGCCGCGCGCGCCGCCGGGTACGCGTCGAACAGATCGCGTCCCATCCCGGGCTTCTGCGAGCCTTGGCCGGGGAACATGAGGATGACTTGCACTAGAGCCGCACGATCGTGGACGCCCACGTGAAGCCGGCGCCGAACGCGACGAGCAGCACGATCGATCCTTCACCGATGCGCCCCTGCTCGATCGCCTCGTCCAGCGCGATGCCGATCGATGCCGAGGACGTGTTGCCGTATCGGTCGACGTTCACGTACACCTTCTTCATGTCGATGTCGGCGTGCTTCGCCGTCGCCTCGATGATGCGCACGTTCGCCTGGTGCGGAATCATGAGCGTGATGTCCTTGCCGGTGAGCTTCGCGCCGTCGAGCGCGCGATCGGCCGCGTCGGACATCGAGCGCACAGCGTGCTTGAAGACTTCACGTCCGGCCATCTTGACGAGGTGGCTCTTGTCGTCGAGCACGGCCTGCGACATGGGAACGCTCGCGCCACCGCTCGGCCGATAGAGCAGCTCGGCGAGCGTGCCGTCGCTCCGGATGTAGGACGATAGAATGCCGCGTCCCCTGGTCGACTTCTTGAGAATCGTCGCACCGGCTCCGTCGCCGAACAGCACGCACGTCGCACGGTCGGTCCAATCGACGATGGCGCTCATCTTCTCGGCACCGACCACGAGCACCGTCTCGGCCGTGCCGTTCATGAGCAGCCCTTCGCCGATCGTCATGCCGTAGAGAAATCCCGAGCACGCCGCCGAGATGTCGAACGCCGCCGCCCGCTTCGCGCCGAGCTCCGCTTGGAGATCGACGGCCGTCGATGGTAGCAACCGGTCTGGCGTGGCGGTGCTCAGCACGATGACGTCGAGCTCGCCGGGCTGCACGCCCGCTCGCTCCATGGCGATGCGCGCGGCGCCCGCGGCCATGCTGCACGTCGTCTCACCCTTGTTGGCGATGCGACGCTCGACGATGCCCGTGCGCTCGACGATCCAGTCGTGCGACGTCTCGAGCCCCATGGCGGCGAAGTCGTGATTCGTGAGCACGGTGTCGGGCGCCGAGCGTCCGGTACTGGCGAGCATCGCGAAGGGGCGCTTCACTGCGGTCCCGCTGTTTTCGTGTCACCGAGGCGGCGACCGATGTGATCGCTCAGGCGAGACTCCACGGCACGAACGGCGAGCTTCAGGGCGTTCTTGAGCGCGCGCGAGGAGGACGAGCCGTGCGAGATGATGCTGACGCCGCGCACGCCGAGCAGCGGCGCACCGCCGTAGTCGGAATAGTCGAAGCCCTCGAGCGCTTTGGCGATTGTCTCCTGCTCCACGCCACTCTTCTTGAGCCGGCCGACCATCAGCTTTGGCATCGACTCGTAGAACTTGAGGAGCGTGTTGCCGACGAAGCCATCGCACACCACGACGTCCACCTCGCCGCGCTCGCTGCCGCCGGCGAGAATGTCCCGCCCCTCGACGTTCCCAACGAAATTGAGATCGCTCTCCTTCAGCAGCTGATGCGCTTCGAGCACGGCCTTGCTTCCCTTCTCCGCCTCCTCGCCAATGCTGAGCAGCGCCACCGCGGGATTGTCGCGGCCGAGGATGTCCTGCGCGTACACCGATCCGAGTCGCGCGAAGTCGACGAGCTCCTGCGCCGAGCAGTCGACGTTCGCGCCGGAATCGAGCACGACCACCGGCTCCCGCGACGTGGGAAAGAGCGTGCCGATGGCGGCGCGCTTGAGGTCGCCGTGCAGCTTGAGGACCACGGTGCTGGCGACCATCTGCGCGCCCGTATTGCCGGCCGAGACGAAGCCATCGGACTCTCCGGCCGCCTGCATCTTGAGGCCGACGACCATCGAGCTGTTCTGCTTGTGGCGGATCGCCGACGCCGGCTTGTCGCTCATCTCGATGACATCGGGCGCGTCGACGACGGCGAGGCGTTGGCGCACGCCCGTATGTTGCGCGAGCTCGCCGCTCAGCAACGCATCGAGCAGCGCGGTGATGACGCCCGTCTGTCCGATCAGCTGAACCGAATGGGAAGGATCGAGCTCGGAAAGCGCGAGAATGGCCCCCGCGACGGGCGCCTGAGGCGCGTGATCGCCCCCCATCGCGTCCAAGGCGATGCGCGCCAAGGCTTAGCCTTCCCTGGCCGCTACCCGCTGCTCAGCTGCGTAATAGCCGCATTCGGCGCAGACGCGATGCGGGCGCTTCGGACTCTGACAGCGCGGGCACAGCTGAATGGCGATCGCGGGTGCTTTCTTGTGCGTGTTGCGTGCGCGCTTCTTTCGCTTCGAGGTGCGTCTCTTCGGGACGGCCATGAGAGTATGATCGTGTTGAAATGTCTATAGCTACTCGGAGAGGTCGCGCACGTTGCGCAGCGCTTCCCAGCGGCCATCGGTCACCGACTCGGGCGGGCATCCGCACGCGCCAGCGTTGAGGTCCGCGCCGCAGCGGGGGCAAATGCCCTCGCAATCGTCGCGGCACAGAGCGAACGGCGGAATGCTGAGCACCCACGCTTCACGAACCGCTTGGCGCAGGTCGACCTCCTGCGTACGGTGGTCGATCAGGTACACGTCGGGATCGTCATCCTCGCCCTCGTCCCCGGCATCCGCCTCGGCGAAGAGCAAGTGCAAGTCGTCTCCGACCTTCACCTCGACATCGGTGAGGCAGCGCCGGCATTCCATCGCCGCCGCTCCCTCCATCTGTCCGCTGAAATAGAAGCGGCCGGGCCCCGCCTGGCTCAAACGACCCGTCACCCGGATGGGCTGAGACGGCGTGGGATCACCCTCCTGCCACACCGGATCATCCGCCCCGAGCGACCCGTCGACCTTCGCCGCGTGAAGCAGCAGATCTCGAACGTAGAAGGACAGCATAACTCCTTAACTTACAACGAGCATGGGGGCGCTGGTAGGGTTCTGCGGGACGGCGGGTCTGGGGTGTGGGGGGGAGGGTGTGGCTAGCTCACAGATTTTTGCGCCAACCACACCCCACACCCTACACCCTCACACCCGCTTCTCACGCCAAGTCCGCCTCGGCGAAGAAGAAGCCGATCTCTCGCGCCGCATTCTCGTCCGAGTCGGAGGCGTGGATGGCGTTCCGCTCCTTGGATTCGGCGAAGAGCTTGCGCACCGTGCCGGCTTCCGCCTCCTTCGGATCGGTGGCGCCGATCGCCGCGCGGAGGGCAGCGACGGCGCCGTCCTTCTCGAGCGCGAGAGGCATGCATGCTCCCGACGTCATGAAGGCCGTGAGCGATCCGTAGAACGGGCGTTCGCGGTGGACGGCGTAGAACTCGCCCGCTTGTGCTGGCGACAGCTTGAGCACGCGTGCCGCTTTCACCTTGAATCCCTGTGCTTCGAGATGAGCGATGATCTTTCCGGCTTTCCCGGCGCCAAACGCGTCGGGCTTGATGATGGCCAACGTACGAGTGTTCACGCTTCGGACTCCATGGTAGTTGTCGAGTGTCGAGTGACCGCGCTCATCCAATGAGCTTGCGGACGATATCGCCGCGGGTGAGAAAGCCGACGAGCTTGCCCTCGCGCACGACCGGCGCCTGCTCGACGTCCTTATTGGACATGAGGCTGGCCACTTCGGCCAGCGGTTGATCGGGCGAGACGCAGAGTACCTGTCGCGTCATCACATCGCGCACGCTACGATTGCCGCCTCCCGCTCCGCCGGGCGCGTTCGGCCTGCGCGCACCGCCCTGCAGATAGGTGCCGAGGAGATCGCGCAGCAGCTCGCGCTCGCCGAGCATTCCCACTAGCACCTGACCCTCATCGACGACCGGCAGCGCGCGAACGCCGCCGAGTAGCATCGAGTGCGCGGCTTCACGGAGCAGCGTATCGGGACGCGCCGTGCGAGGCCGCTCCGTCATGATGTCCCGCACGGCGAGCTGTGGCGGCAGCTCGACCGCGCTGAAGGCTGCAAGCGACGCGATGGCCTCCGGCGTCGCCGCGGCAAGAATTTGTTCCACCGTCTCGGCCTTGCCGAATAGTCGGCCGACGGCGCCGAGCACTTGCAGATAGCGCGCGGCGAGCCGCGGCGGTGCGACCACGAGCATGACCACGCGGGCTGCCTGCGCTTCGCCGTCACCGGCGTCGCGAAGGATCGGCTCGGCGGCCACGCCGATCGCGATGACGAGATCGTGTGCGGCGTCCGTGCGGTAGTGCGCGAGGAACGCCCGGTCGCCGAACGACACGATGTCCTCGCCGCGCAGCTCCTCTATCCGCCCGCTGAGTCGTTCCTGATCAATGATGTCGCCGTTGACCACGAGCCGCTCGAGCAACGCGAGCGCGCCCGCGCGCAACGTGGTCGCCCCGAGGGGCGCGAGCACGCGCTGCGGCGACATCAGATCCGACAGCTTCACGCGACCCTCACTTCTTGAGACGCGCCTGCAACAGCGAGACGACATCGATGGGACGCTTGGCCACGCCCATCCCCGCCTCCTCGAACGCCTGGATCTTTTCGGCGGCGGTCCCCGAAGATCCGGAGATGATGGCGCCCGCGTGTCC
>JALZAE010000345.1 GCA_030948535.1 Gemmatimonadota bacterium
AGTCCATGTCGTTCGTTCCCGTACCGACATCTTCGGCCGTGACGTAACGGCCGCCGAGGCTCTCGACGAACCGCCCATGCGCGCGAAAGATCATCTCGCGATTCTTGGTCTTGTTGTCGCCGATGATCACCGCTTTGCCGCCGCCGAGGTTGAGCCCGGCGACCGCGTTCTTGTAGGTCATCCCGCGCGACAACCGCAGCGCGTCCGTGATCGCCTCGTCGTCGCTGGCGTAACTCCAGAAGCGCGTACCACCGAGTGCGGGCCCGAGCACGGTGCTGTGGATCGCGATGATACCGCGGTACCCGGAGCCCGGATCGCTGCACAGGGCGACCTGCTCGTGGCCCATCGTGGACAGTGTGTCGAAGATTTCCATGTGGTGATCAGGTCGATGAGTGAACGGTGAACTGAAGTCGGAGATGTCAGATGTCAGATGTCAGAACACAGGTGTTGAGCGCGGGGAGTGGGGCGTGATTCCGGGAGACGTTGGTTGCGCCAACCATACCCCACCCCCCACACCCACTGTCACGCATACAGTCCCCTCGCGATCACGATCCTCTGAATTTCGGATGTGCCCTCGTAGATCTCCGTGACCTTCGCGTCCCGAAAATATCGCTCGACTGGGTAATCGGTTACATACCCGTACCCGCCAAAAATCTGGATGGCCTGTGTGGTCACCCACATGGCGGTCTCGCTCGCCATCAGCTTGCACATCGCGCTGAATTGGGTCACCGTCTCGCCCCGATCCTTGGCCGCGGCGGTCGCGTGGAGTAACGTGCGCGCCGCGACGATGCGCGCGGCCATGTCGGCGAGCTTGAACTGAATCGCCTCGAAGTCCTTGATCGGCGTCTGGAACTGCTTACGCTCCGCCGCGTAGCTCACCGACGACTCGAGCGCGGCGCGCGCGATGCCGATTGCCTGCGCCGCGATGCCGAGCCGTCCGTTGTCGAGCGACTGCATGGCGTACACGAACCCCATCCCTTGATCGCCGAGCAGATGGTCCGCGGGCACGCGCATGTTGTCGAAGTTGAGATTCGTCGTCGGCGACCCGCGGAGGCCCATCTTGTCCTCCTTCTTGCCGACCGAAAAGCCGGGCAGGTCCGGCGTGACGATGAACGCACTGATGCCGCGCCCGCCGCGCCGGTCTTCCGCCGTGTCCGTGCGCGCCATCGCCAGAATGACGTTGGCACAGTTGCCGCTCGTCACCCAGGCCTTGGTGCCGTTGAGCACCCAATGATCACCATCCCGCACCGCTTGCGTGCGCAGCGCCGAGGCGTCGCTACCGGAGTCCGGCTCGGACAGCGCGAATGCGCCGAGCCACTCGCCGCGCGCCATCGGAGCCAGGAATTTTGTTTTCTGGGCGTCGTTGCCGTAGCGCAGCACCATCTGCGTCGGTAGCGAGTTGTGCACGCTCATCGCCACGGCGACCGAGGCGTCGGCGCGCGCGATCTCCTCGAGCGCAAGGAGATACGTGCGCGTGTCGAGCGCGAGGCCGCCGTACTCCTCGGGCAACATCATGCCGAGGAAACCCATCTCTCCCATCTTGTCGATGATCGAGCGATCGAAGTACGCGTCCCGGTCCCACGCCGCGCTGTGCGGCGCGATCTCGGTCTGGGCGAACTCGCGCGCCAGACGCTGGATCTCGCGCTGCTCCTCGGAGAGGTCGAGCAACACGTCGTCACGCATACGTGTAGAATCCTCGACCAGACTTTCGTCCGAGCCACCCGGCGGCCACGTATTTCTTGAGCAGCGGACAGGGACGGTATTTCGGATCGCCCAGTCCGTCGCGCAGCACTTCGAGGATCGATACGCAGGTATCGAGTCCGATGAGATCGGCGAGCGCGAGCGGGCCCATGGGGTGATTCATGCCCAGCTTCATCACCGTGTCGATGGACTCGGCGGTGCCGACGCCTTCCATGAGACAATAGACGGCCTCGTTGATCATCGGCATCAGCACGCGATTGGAGACGAATCCCGGGAAGTCGTTCACTTCGACGGGCGTCTTGCCGAGCGCGACCGCCATCTCCACCACACGCTTCGTCGTATCGTCGCTCGTCGCGAGGCCGCGAATGATCTCGACGAGCTTCATCAGCGGCACGGGATTCATGAAGTGCATGCCGATCACATCAGCAGGGCGCTTTGTGCGCGCGCCGATCTCCGTGATCGAAATCGAGCTCGTGTTGGTCGCGAGAATGGCGCCTTCGCGCGCGATGCGATCGAGCTCGGTGAAGATCTTGAACTTGAGCTCGCGGTTCTCCGTCGCCGCTTCGACGATCACGCTCGCGTCGGCCGTGGCATCGAGCGTCGTCTCCTGCCGAAGGCGCTCGAGCGCCGCGTCGCGCGCCCAGCCATCGAGTCCACCCTTCGCCACCTGGCGATCCATGTTCTTCTCGATCGTCGATCGCGCGCGGCCGAGCGCGTCGCTCGAGACGTCGATCAGCGTCACCGGGTAACCGGCGAGCGCGAACACGTGGGCGATGCCGTTGCCCATCTGTCCGGCACCGATCACCGCCACCGGCACCTGATGCTGTTCTTGCGTCATTCGGCTGTTCCCGTCGTCGTGGCGCGGCGCATGTATCGCAAGAAGAGGGGCACGGTGAAGAGGAGCATGCCCACCGCGGCGAACGCACCGCCCTCTGGGCCCCACGCGCCGCCCGTCGCCCAGTCGGGACCGGTGTCCATCGTCTGGTAGTCGGGCGGAATGAAGGCGAGACCGCTCACCGCCGTATGCATCATCGCGGACATTACGTAGTTCCAGGCGAAGTGCGCCATCCAGGCGCAGTAGAGGCTGCGCGTGACGAGAAGCACCGAGCCAAGAAAGAATCCCGCGAGCACCACCAAGATGATCGGCTCGGCGCTGACGTTCGGGTTCTGGAGGTGCAGCAGCCCGAAGACGACGCTCGTCGAAACGAGCGCCCACTTCCAGCCGAGCGCGTCGCGCAGCACGGCAAAGGGATAGCCGCGGACCAACAGTTCCTCGAAGAGCGCGGCTGGGAGCAGGATGATTCCCATCGTGCCGGCGAAATGCATCCAGCCCATTCCCGGCGGCTCGGTGACGACGCTCAGCCAATGAATGGCGAAGAGCGCACCCGAGGGGATCGCGATCGCGAGCGCACCGAGCAGTAGTCCCGAGCCGAGCAGCGACGGACGAGCGGCGGCGCGGTCGAGTGCAACCATCGACCATGGCCGCCGGTCGACGACGCGCACCATCACGACGTGGGCGACGACGACGCCGATCAGCGACGTCCACGCGCCGACTTCGGGACGCGAGATCGATGCGGGCGAGAGGAGCATGACACCGCTCCCCAGAATTGCAATGACGACCAGCGCACACACGGCGAACAGCAGCAAGCGCCACGGCGCGCGAATGGCACCGCCCGGCGCGAACCACACACCGCGAAATGTCACTCTCGCGTGCGAGCGTTTCGGCGCGGCGCTAGCAGACCGGCGAGGATTGCCTTCGCCGCATCGACAGCGACGAACGGCAGGAAGCCGAGCTGGATCGCCGTGAACAGATCACCGCTCATGACGGCGAGCTGCGCCACGCCGCCGACAAACAGTGTGAGAATACCAGCCGCCGCGGCGAGCACGCGCTCGTACCACGTCGTCGCGCGCGCGCCAAGCGCACCGGCAACGAACGCGGCGACCGGATACATCCAGAGGTAGCCACCCGTCGGTCCGAGAAAGCGCATAACGCCGTGTGGCAGTCCGGCGATCGGCGCGAAGACGGGAAGGCCCGCGGCGCCGGCCGCGAGAAAGAGGAACATGCTCGCGGCGCCGCGGCGCGGGCCGAGCCACAGTCCGGCCAGCACGACCAGCATCGGCTGCAGCGTGAGCGGCACGGCGGTGCCGGGAATCGGCATCGCCAGCTGTGACGCGGCCGCGACCGCGGCGGCAAATCCAACGACGCCAATCAGAGCAATGCGCTGCTCGCGCGGAATCGCGAGGGCGGCGGTGCGGGTTGAGCTTGCCATCAGTTCATTCGCTCCACACTGAGGGCCACCGCGTCTCCGCCGCCCAGACACAGCGTCGCCAGCCCGGTGTGCGCGTCGCGATCCTTCAAGGCGTACAAGAGCGTCGTGAGCACGCGCGCGCCGCTGGCGCCGATCGGATGACCGAGCGCGATCGCGCCGCCATTGACGTTCACGCGGTCCCACGCCCAGTCGAGCCCGGCGCCATCGGCCAGCGCCTGCGACGCGAATGCCTCGTTGGCCTCGATGAGATCGTAGTCGGCGATCGCGGTCCCCTCTTTCTTCATCAGTTTCTTCACCGCTTCGATCGGCGCGAAGAAGAGGTCCTGCGGATTCACGGCGCCGGTAGCGTAGCCGGTGATGCGCGCGAGAATCTCCATGCCGTGCACGCGGGCATACTCCTCCGACACCACGACGAGCGCCGAGGCGCCATCGTTCATGGACGAGGCGTTCCCCGCGGTGACGGTGAGCTGATCCGGCTTCACATCTTTGCCGGCGTCTTTGGCGAAGGCGGGACGCAGCTTGCCAAGCGAGTCCATCGACGAATCGCGGCGCGGGCCTTCATCGGTGTCGATGACCGTCGGACCCTTCCTACCGGGAATCTCGACCGGCACGATTTCCGACTTGAACTTGCCGGCGTCGATCGCCGCGACCGCTTTCTTGTGCGACGCGACGGAAAACTCGTCCTGCATCTCGCGCGTAATGCCGGCCTTCCGCGCCGTGTACTCGGCGTGGCCGCCCATGTGGACGTCGCA
>JALZAE010000346.1 GCA_030948535.1 Gemmatimonadota bacterium
GCGCGCCCCAGTGCGGGTGGGCCGTGCGCTCGGCGATCAGCAGCGCCGCCATCGCCGACTCGATCTTGTGCGGACAGTGATGCGGGACATGGCTCCGATCCGCCAGGCCGGTGCGGCCCTCCGCCTCGTACCGCGCCAGCCACTTGTAGCCGACGCGCCGGCTCACGCCGTAGCGCGCGCAGAGCTCACTCATCGTGAAGCGGTCGCGCAGGGCATCGCGCACGAACTGCAGTCGCTCCTCCATAGGTCCACTCTCCCTCCATGGCACGACGCCCTCGCAGTTGCAGTGTCGTCGTGCAGGTTAGTGCGCTGAGAGTGTTACCTATCCTCCCGGACTATTCTGTTACCAATCAACCCGGGCTGTACCTCAGCTCCGCCTAACGACCGTTGCTGGCGCGAGCGAAGCTGTGATGCGTGCGCGACTCCGGTTTCTGCATGTTCCTTCAGGGGCAACATGGCATCATCCGACTGGCCGCCTCCCACGGCTCGCCTTAAGATTGATCCGTGCGCGAGCCCATGACATAGTCGGCGTGAGCGAACCACCCGAACCATTCGCAAGCCTGAGTGCCGCGCTCGCCGACCGCTATCGGCTCGAGTCGCCGCTCGGCGAAGGTGGCATGGCCACCGTGTTCCTGGCGCAGGACCTCCGCCACGATCGGCAAGTTGCCGTGAAGGTTCTCAAGCCGGAACTCGCGGAAGCGCTCGGTGCGCAACGCTTCCTGAAGGAGATTCGGGTCACCGCTAGCCTCCAGCATCCTCACATTCTGCCCCTGTACGACTCGGGCAACGCGAACGGGGTGCTTTTCTACGTGATGCCGCTCGTTCGCGGTGAGTCGCTGCGTGAACGGCTGTCGCGTGGCGCGGCATTCACGATCCAAGACACGACTCGCCTGATCGGGCAGGTTGCCGGCGCCCTCGATTTTGCCCATAGGCAGGGCATCATCCATCGCGACATAAAGCCAGAGAATATTCTGCTGCAGGACGGTGAAGCACTCCTGGCCGACTTCGGCATCGCGCTGGCCGTGATAGGCTCCGCCGAATCGCGCATGACACGGACAGGTCTGTCGATCGGGACAATCCAGTACATGAGTCCCGAGCAGGCCGCTGGACAGCGGGATCTGGACGCACGGAGCGACATCTATTCCCTTGGCGCGGTTGCCTATGAGATGCTCGCAGGCGCGCCCCCGCTGACCGCTGCGACCCCGCGTGCGATGATCGCAAAGCTCATGACCGAGTCGCCCGTCTCCCTGCGCACGGTTCGCCGCGACGTACCGGTATCCGTCGACGATGCCGTTCTCCGAGCGCTCGCCAAGGAGCCTGCCGATCGCTTCGCCTCTGCGCGCGACTTCGGTGACGCTCTGGCCGCTTCGAGCTCGTCAGGATCCGGCGATGTGGAGTTCCACCGCGCACAGGGAGCGCTCGGCCGGCGTGGCCGCCGGTTGATTGCGCTCGCGTCCATCGTCGTGGTGATCATGGGCGGATTCGTGTTCATGCGCGGCAAGATCGCCGCGCGTTCGGCGCCGATCGTTGCCCATGCGCCGATTCGCTCGCTGGCCATTCTGCCACTCGCCAATCACTCGGGCGATTCCACACAGGACTATTTCGCGGAGGGCATGACCGATGAGTTGACGGCAGCGATTGCGACCATCAGCGCGCTTCGTGTGACGTCCCGCGGCTCGGCGATGCAGTTTCACGGCGCCGCTCGGCCGTCAACGCTGGTCATCGGGAAGGCGCTGAACGTCGACGCTATTGTCGAGGGATCGGTTGCGCGCTTGGGCGACAAGGTGCGGATCACGGCCGAACTGATCGACGCGCGAGCGGACACGAACATCTGGACCAGGAGCTTCGAGCGGAAATCCAGCGACGTGCTTGCGCTGCAGGCTGATCTCGCAACGGCGATCGCGCGCGAAATCAACGTGCGCCTCACGGCGACCGAGCAGTCGCGTCTCGCCAGCGCGCCGACGGTGAATGCGGAAGGGCATGATGCCTACCTGGTCGGCCGGTTCTTCTTTAATCGGCCGAGCGACGAGAATCTTCGAAAGGCGATCGCGCAGTTCGAAAAGTCGGTCGCGCTGAACCCTGGTTTCGCCGCAGGATATTCGGGGCTGTCGGACGCGTATCTCTGGGCCGGTTACAACGAGGGCTTTCTCACCGCGGCAGAAGGGAAAATCAAGTCCAAGGCCGCCGCCGAGCGTGCCGTGCAGCTCGATAGCAATTCGGCAGAGGCGCACACATCGCTGGCGACGTACATGCTGTTCTACGAGCGCGACTGGCTGGCATCCGAGCGAGAGTTTCGCCGCGCGATCGCGCTGAATCCGAGTTATGCCTTTGCGCACGACCAGTTCGGGATGGCACTCGGTTTTACCGGGCGCTTCGATGAATCCATCGCCGAGGGGAAGCGCGCGGCGGAGCTCGACCCGTTGTCCCCCCAAGTGCTGATTGATGCCACCATGCCCTTTCTTTTCCGAAGGGATGCTGCCGGCGCCAGAGCCTTGACCAAGCGGGCCGCAGAGCTCGATCCGACTTACTTCTTTCCAGTGATGAGTGAGGGGTGGATTCTCATCGAGGCGGGCAACGTCCGTCAGGCCATTCCTTTTCTGAGGAAGGCCATAACCATGGGCGCTCCGCCGTTTGTCACGGCTTATCTCGCCTATGCGCTCGCGGCCGCGGGTGATCGCGCGGCAGCATTGCAGCAGCTCGAGGCATTGAAGGCAATGGCGCCGGGCCGCAAGGTGCTGCCGTTCAACCTGGCGCTCGTGTACCTCGGTCTGGGAGACAAGGCGCGCGCGGTCGACAACCTGGAAAGGGCGTACGATGCAGATTCCCAGTTGCTCGCTTGGGTGGGCCAGGATGCGATGTTTGATCCCCTCCGTTCCGAGCCTCGCTTCATTGCGCTGATGAGGAAGCTGCACTTCATGAAGTGATGAGGATCGGCGCACCGAGCCCCTAGCCCTCAACCTCAGCTCTCCAGACATTCCCTCGAATGAGCTCCATCAGCCTCCTCGCCATCGGCGCGCATCGAGACGACATCGAGCTCACGTGCGGCGGCACGTTGATCAAGGCGGCGAAGCAGGGGCATACCACCGCCATCGTCGATCTGTCGCAGGGCGAGACGGGCACGCGCGGCTCGGCCGACATTCGTGCGGCCGAGGCGAGCCGTGCAGCGGACCTGCTCGGTGTGAGTGCGCGGGTCAATCTCGGACTACCGGACGCCGGAATCGAGAATACTCCGGCGACGCGCGCGAAGCTGGCCGTGGCGATTCGGCGATTCGCGCCGCGCGTCGTCATCGCGCCCGCGCTCACGGGACGGCATCCCGATCACCGCGTCGCGGCCGATCTCGTACGCGACGCCTGCTTCGTGGCGGGGCTCGCTAAGATCGAGCCCAGCGTGCCGAAGCATCGCCCGCACAAGATTCTGCACAGCATCGCGTACCGCGAGGACGCGCCGAAGCCGACCTTCGTCGTCGACATTTCCGCTGAGTTCGAGCGGAAGCTCGAGGCCATTCGATGCTACGCGTCGCAATTTGATGGCGTGACGCAAGCGGGTGAGGTGTACCCCAATGGCGAGTCTTTGTACGACATCGTCCGGCACCAGGCGGCGCACTACGGCTCGCTCATTCGTGTGAGATATGGCGAGCCCTACTTCACCATCGAGACCATGCGCGTGGACGATGTGACGCTGCTCGAAGGCGCGACGCTATGACCGAGCCTACCTACCCGTCCTATCTCGCGCTCGACGAGCTACTCTCGTTACAGCGTCCACTCAGCACGCCCGAGCATCCCGACGAGCTGCTGTTCATCGTCGTGCATCAGGCGAGCGAGCTGTGGTTCAAGGCCATTCTCCACGAGCTGGAATCCTTGGTGTTGGCTGTCGAGCGGCGCGAGGTGACATCATCGCTCTGGCGCATCGGACGGGTGAACGCGCTGATGCGCATCGTCACCTCACAGCTCTCGGCGCTCGACACGCTCCCGCCGCAGCGCTTCGCCCAGTTTCGCGGCTACCTCGGCACGTCGAGTGGATCGCAGAGCGCGCAGTTCCGCGCGCTGGAGGCGGCGAGCGGACTGCGCGACGATCACTTCCTCAAGGTGATCTCCGAGCATGGCGAGCCGGCGCCGGTCATCCGCGCCTGGCTCGATCGGCCGACGTTGCAGCAACGCTTCGAGACACTCCTCGAGGCGGAGGGCGTGACGTTGGAGGGACTGTACAGCGGACCGGGGCCATCCACGCTCTTCCTCCTCGCCGAAGGCCTGCTCGAGTACGAGGAGCAGTTCGCGCGATGGCGCTTTCTGCACGTGCAGCTCGTCGAGCGCATTCTCGGCCCGGAGACGACGGGGAGCGGCGGAACGATGGGCGCGCGCTATCTGCAGCGCACTGTGTCCCAAAAGTTTTTTCCGAAGTTGTGGGAGGTGCGGGCGCGCTTTTTCGGTCGACCCGGGTGAGCGCGGAGGGCGGCTGGCGCGACATAAGCGTCGCGGTCAGAGCGTCGACACCGGAATGGCCCGGCGACACGCCCTTCTCCTGTGGCTGGACGATGCGGATCGATCTGGGATCGACGGTGAATCTCTCCGCGATCACGATGAGCCCGCACGTCGGCACGCACGCCGATGCGCCGCTGCACGTGCACGACGGTTGGCCCTCGTCGGAGGCGCTGCCACTCCTTCCCTTCATCGGTCGCGCGCGGGTGTGCACCGTGGCCGGCGGCGCTGACCGGATAGACGCCTCGCTGCTTCCAACGCTGCCGCCGACCGGTAGCATCGAGCGCTTGCTGCTGCGCACCAATCGCGCGGTCGGCGGCGGATCTTTTCCCGAGTCGTGGCCCTCACTCTCGCTCGACGCGCTGGCGATGCTGCTCGATCGCGGCCTGCTGCTCCTCGGCGTCGACGCGCCTTCGGTGGATGGGCGGGACAGCAAGTCGCTCGAGGTGCATCACGCGTTGTTTCGCGGCGGCGCCTTCAATCTGGAGAATCTTGATCTGCGCGACGTCGCGGACGGCGAATACGAGCTCTTTGCGTTTCCGATGCGCATCTGCGGCATCGACGCGGCGCCGGTGCGGGCCCTACTGCGTGACGCCCGCGGAACGCCGGCGTAGGCGGCCGCGAGGCAAACCATTACCTTTTGAGCACGATGCCCGAGCCCATCTATCTCGATCACGCGGCCACCACGCCCGTGCGCAAGGAGGTTCGCGAGGCGATGGAGCCGTTCTACGGCCCGCGCTTCGGGAATCCATCCAGCACGCACCGGTGG